>NZ_JBANET010000026.1:0-57277 GCF_037026685.1 Orrella sp. JC864
TCGCTGCAAACGACGGGGCGGTAGGCAGGGAAGGCCCAGAGGAAGCCAGAGAGAGGGGCCCGGGAAAGAGCCCGGGGAGAAAGCCCTGGGAAGAGAGGCTCGATAGAGGGGTGCCGGCAGAAGGTGCACGGGCCAGGCCAGACTGGCTGCCGGAAGCTCCCCTTTACTTTCCCCTTTACTTTATAGCGCCAGCTCCCCGTTCTCCTTGATCTTCTGCAAGGCGAAGCTCGAACGCATGTCCACCACGGAGGGATGCTGCATCAGCGTGTTCATGGCGAAATGGGAAAAATGCGCCAGGTCGCGCACCTGTATCCGCAACAGGTAATCCATGTCGCCGGTCATGGCATAGCAAGCGGCCACTTCGGGCCAACGCTGGACGTCGCGCCGGAAGGACTCCATGGGTTCGTGCCCCACGCCGCTGTGCTTGCGCAGCCGGATATTGACGTAGGCCACCAGCCCCAGGCCGATCTTTTCGGCGTCCAGCACGGCGACATAACGCTGGATGATGCCGCTCGCCTCCAGGCGCTTGACGCGCCGCAGGCATGGGCTGGGCGAAAGCGACACGCGGTCGGCCAGTTCCTGGTTGCTGAGCCGGCCGTCGCGCTGCAGTTCCTGGAGAATGCGTCGATCTGTCCTATCCAGAGTAATTTCCATGGGTTTCCTGCCAATAGCCATCGAAGATGAGCAATATTATTGCTCCAACCCCCGCGAAATCACGCAATTTCGCAATAGCCTGCCGCCCTGTCTTCCTTAGAATTTCCCCAACCGGTCCGAGCCGCCCCTGTGCTACGACAGGCCTGCGGCAGCCCCACCCACATCAAGAGGAAGACATGAGCGAGACATTCAAGCCCTGGGACAACCCCATGGGAACCGCCGGATTCGAATTCATCGAGTACACCGCGCCCGATCCCGCAGCCTTGGGCAAGGTTTTCGAATCGCTGGGGTTCAAGCCCATCGCGCGCCATCGGCACAAGAAGGTGACCCTGTACCGCCAAGGCGGCATCAACTTCCTGGTCAACGCCGAGCCAGACTCCTTTGCCCAACGCTTTGCCCGCCTGCACGGCCCTTCCATCTGCGCCATCGCCTTTCGCGTGCAGGATGCGGCCCGGGCCTACAAACGCGCCCTCGAACTGGGCGCCTGGGGCTTTGACTCGCGCAGCGGCCCCATGGAGCTGAACATCCCCGCCATCAAGGGCATCGGCGATTCGCTCATCTACCTGGTGGACCGCTGGCGTGGAAAGTCCGGCCATGGCGGGATCGGTGACATCAGCATCTATGACGTGGATTTCGAGCCCATCGACGCGCAGACGGCCGGCAGCGACATGAACCATGCCGGCGCCGGCCTGACCGTGGTCGATCACCTGACCCATAACGTGCACAAGGGCCGCATGGCCGAATGGGCCGAATTCTACGAGCGGCTGTTCAACTTCCGCGAGGTGCGCTATTTCGACATCGAAGGCAAGGTTACCGGCGTGAAGTCCAAGGCCATGACCTCGCCATGCGGCATGATCCGCATCCCCATCAACGAGGAAGGCACCGAGGAGAAAGGGCAGATCCAGGAATACCTGGATCTGTACCGCGGCGAGGGCATCCAGCACATCGCGTTGGGCACGAATGACATCTATGCCACGGTGGAACGGCTGCGCGCCAGCGGGCTTAGGTTCCTGGATACGCCCGAAACCTACTACGAATTGCTCGAGCGGCGCCTGCCCGGCCATGGCGAGGATACCGCCCGCCTGCTCCAGAACCGCATCCTGCTCGACGGCGCGCCCGACGGCGGCCTGCTGCTGCAGATATTCACCGAGAACCAGATCGGACCGATTTTCTTCGAGATCATCCAGCGCAAGGGCAACGACGGCTTCGGCGAAGGCAATTTCAAGGCCCTGTTCGAATCCATAGAACTGGACCAGATGCGGCGCGGCGTGCTCAAGACCACCGAATAAGGCAGGCGGCCAAACCCTATGTAGCCAGCTTGTCGGCGAACTGCTTGCGCATCTTGGCCACCTTGGGAGCGATGACGAACTGGCAATAGCCTTGCTGGGGATGCCGTGCGAAATAGTCGTGGTGCACGGCCTCGGCCGGCCAGAACACCGCCGGCGGCAGCAGTTGCGTGACGATGGGCGCGTCGAATACGCCTTCGCGCTCGAGCTCGGCGATGCGTTGCCCGGCTTCGCGCTTTTGCGTCTCGTCCTGCCAGAAGATGGCCGAACGGTACTGCGGTCCGACGTCGTTGCCCTGGCGGTCCGGCGTGGTCGGATCATGGGTGGCAAAGAACACCGTCAGCAGATCGCGATAGGAAACCTGGGCGGGGTCGAATTCGATACGGGCCACTTCGATATGGCCGGTATCGCCCTGGCAGACCTGCTCGTAGCTGGGACGTTCGAGCTGGCCGCCGCTATAGCCGGAGGTGACCGCCAGCACGCCGCGCAGCGGTTTGAAGACGGCCTCGACGCACCAGAAGCAGCCGCCGCCAAAAACCGCCACCTGCCTGCCCGCGCCCGATGCGCCCGAAGTAGTCATGCTTGCTCCTTGCCACGCGCGTGGCCGCTGGATGAGTGGACCGGCGCCGCAGCGCTTGCGATGCCGCCACAGGCCGTCGGACAAGCATACGAAGCGCCCCGCCCTCCCTGCAAGCGCCGGGGACGACCGCGGCCGGCCTAGGAATCAGGCTGCTCCAGCGAGAGTATCCATCGCGCCAGGTCATGCGCGGCCTGCTCGTCGACTTGCGGCTGCGCAGGCATGGGGATCGCTCCCCAACGGCCGCGGCCGCCCCGGCGGATGGCCTGGGCCAGGTAGTCCTGCGCCCCTTGCTGCCCGGCGTAACGCTCGGCCACTGCCTTGAACGAGGGCCCGACCCGCTTGCTATCGACCTGGTGGCAGGCCAGGCATTGCCTGGCCTTGGCCAGGGCCTGGCCCTGCAGCGTCTGGCTCGCGGCGGGCAGCGCCGCGCACAGCAGTGCCAGCGTCCATGCCGCTTTACTCATCGAACCGGTCCGTGACCGCGCCGCGGCTGGCCGTGCTGGCCAGCTTGCCGAACTTGGCAAGCACGCCGCGGGTATAGCGGGGAGCGGGCGGCTTCCAGGCCGCGCGGCGGCGCTCGAGCTCCTTGTCCTCGACATTGAGCTGCAGCAGCAGCTGCCTGGCGTCGATGGTGATGGAGTCGCCTTCCTCGATCAGCGCGATGGGGCCGCCCACGTAGGCCTCCGGCGCCACGTGGCCGACCACCATGCCCCAGGTGCCGCCCGAGAAACGGCCATCGGTGATCAGGCCGACGGTCTCGCCCAGGCCCTGGCCGATGAGCGCCGAGGTAGGCGCAAGCATCTCGCGCATGCCCGGGCCGCCCTTGGGGCCTTCGTAGCGGATCACCACCACGTCGCCATGATTGATCTTTCGGTCCATGATGGCGGCCATGGCGGCGTCCTCGGAATCGAACACGCGGGCCGGGCCGGTGATGACGGGATTCTTCAGGCCGGTGATCTTGGCCACGCAGCCCTCGGGCGAGAGGTTGCCCTTGAGGATGGCCAGGTGGCCCTGCTGGTAGAGCGGCTTGTCGATAGGACGGATCACGTCCTGGTCGGGGCTGGGCGTGTCGGGCACGTCGGCCAGCACCTCGGCGATGGTCTTGCCCGTGATGGTCATGCAGTCGCCGTGCAGCAGCCCGGCGTTGAGCAGGATCTTCATGACCTGCGGGATGCCGCCGGCGCGATGCAGGTCGACGGCGACATACTTGCCCGAGGGCTTGAGGTCGCAGATCACGGGCACGCGCTTGCGGATGCGCTCGAAATCGTCGATGGTCCACTCCACTTCGGCCGCGTGCGCGATGGCCAGGAAGTGGAGCACGGCATTGGTCGAGCCGCCCGTGGCCATGATGACCGAGACGGCGTTCTCGATGGACTTGCGGGTAATGAGGTCGCGCGGGCGGATGTTCTTCTTGACGGCCTCGACCAGCACGCGCGCCGACTCAGCGGCCGAATCGGCCTTTTCGGCATCGACGTTGGCCATGGTGCTGGAGTACGGCAGGCTCAGGCCGAGCACTTCGAAGGCCGAGCTCATGGTGTTGGCCGTGTACATGCCGCCGCAGGAGCCCGGGCCGGGAATCGAGCACTTCTCGATTTCCTTGAATTCCTGCTCGTCCATGCGGCCCATGGTGAATTCGCCCACGGCCTCGAAAACCGAGACGATGTTCATGTCCTTGCCCTTGTGGCGCCCCGGCTTGATGGTGCCGCCATAGACGTAGATGCTGGGCACGTTGGTACGGGCCATGGCGATCATGCCGCCGGGCATGTTCTTGTCGCAGCCGCCGATGACCACCACGCCGTCCATCCACTGGCCCTGCACCGCGGTCTCGATGCAGTCGGCGATGACCTCGCGCGAGACCAGCGAGTACTTCATGCCTTCGGTGCCCATGGACATGCCGTCCGAAATGGTGGGCGTGCCGAACACCTGCGGGTTGGCGCCGGCTTCGCGCACGGCGGCAATGGCGCGGTCGGCCAGCACCTGCAGGCCGCTGTTACAGGGAGTGATGGTGGAATGCCCGTTCGCGATACCGATCATGGGATTGTCGAAATCCTTTTCGGTATAGCCCAGCGCGTAGTACATGGCGCGATTGGGCGCGCGGGCCACGCCGTGGGTGATATTGCGCGAGCGTTCGTTGTGCGGCATTTGTCTCTTCCTTCCTTTCTCGAAAGCGGGCATTGGACATCATGGACGGCGGTTATTATCGGTCATCTTTTTTCTTCTTGCCCGCGACCATGCTGCGATACCCCGAATTCGACCCCATCGCCCTGCAAGTAGGCCCGGTGGCCATCCACTGGTACGGACTGATGTACCTGCTGGGCTTTGCCCTGGCCTGGGTGCTGGGACGCTGGCGCATCCGGCACGGCAAGACGCGGATGACCTCGCAGGACCTGGAGGACGTGATCTTCTATGGCGTGGTGGGGGTGATCGCCGGCGGGCGGCTGGGCTACGTGCTGTTCTACAAGCCTGGCTACTACCTGAGCCATCCGCTGGAGATCTTTTACCTGTGGGAAGGCGGCATGGCCTTTCACGGAGGCCTGCTGGGCGTGATCGCCATGATGTGGCTGTTCGCGCGCAAGCGCGGCTACCGCTTCCTGGAGGTGGGCGACTTCGTCGCTCCGCTGATCCCGCTGGCGCTGGCGGCCGGACGGCTGGGCAACTTCATCAACGGGGAGCTGTGGGGCCGCCCGACGGACCTGCCCTGGGGCATGGTGTTCCCGCAAGCGGCCGACGGCATCGCGCGGCACCCCTCGCAGCTGTACCAGATGGGGCTCGAGGGCCTGGCGCTGTTCGTGATCGTCTGGCTGTTCGCCCGCAAGCCGCGGCCGATCGGCCAGGTCAGCGCGGTTTTCCTGGCGGGCTACGGCGTCTTCCGGTTCCTGGCCGAGTTCACGCGCGAGCCCGACGGCTTCCTGGGCTTGCTGGCCGGCGGCCTGAGCATGGGGCAGTGGCTGTCACTGCCGATGATCGCCGCCGGCGCGGCGCTGTACTTCTACAGCGCGCGCCGCACTGGCTAGGACCGGCTGCCGCCGATGCGCCGGCCGCGCGTCCGGGCAACGGCCCGCGGGCGGGCCAAAGGCCCGGACGCAGGCCTGATGCAGATCTAATGCAGGCTGACCGTGCCGTTGACCGAGACCGTGACCATTTCGGTATCGGCCTGCAAGGGCACATCGGCAAGCTTCATGGACACGGACTCGGCGCTGGCCGCCATGGCTTGCATGCGAGGACGGACATATTGCGCGCCGCTGCCGCCCAGCTCGATCTTGCGGATACGGTAGCCGTCGAAACCGAAGGCGGCCGCCGCTGCCTGCGCGCGTTCGCCGAAAGCCTGCGCGGCCTGCTCGAGCAGGCGCCGCTCCTGCTCGGCGCGAGCCTGCTCGGACAGCGAGAAAGCGATACCGGCCACCGGCATGGTCTCGGACAGCTTGCCGGCCAGGGCCGAGGCGGCCGGGAAGTCGCGCGATTCGAGCACCATTTCGACGCGCCCGCGCCAGCCGGTGAGCTGGCCGTCGCGGTTGGTGACCGCCCAGATGCGGTAGCTGCCGTTGCGCGCGCTTACCTTGCCGTCGCCCTTGGCCTGCTTCATGGCCTCGTCCAGGACCGCCGTCAGCGCCTTGCCCACGCCGGCCTGGTCCGCGCCGTCGCGTTCGGCGGCCAGGGTGATGGTGACGGTGTCCTGCGGCAGCTCGGCAACCGCCTGGGCTTGCAGCACCAGCTCCGGCGGGCGCTGGCGCTTGCCGTCCTCGTGGCGGCCGGCCTGCTGGCCGCTGGCCGGCGCAGCGGCCCGCTCCTGGGCATGGGCCGGCAAGGCGGCAAGCAAGCCGAAGGCGGCGGCCGCGCACGCCAGGCGCAGGGGGGAAGTCGCACGGAAACGTTGATTCATGCTGGTCTCGCTTCTAGGAAGGAAAAGAAGGACGGGGGCAAAAAGCAAAAACGGGCCTGCGCAGTCGCAGACCCGTTTCGATAAATGCCCCGCATGTGCCGTCAAGGCCGGCATCTCGAACCCTGAGGTTCAAGGTGGTCGCTTCGGCCCGGCTTTGAGTTCGTCTGACGGAGAGACGATCACGCCCACCGGAAAGCCATCGCAACCTTATGCCATAAGACATAGGTTCAGAGAATGTATGGCCTAGTCACGTGCACCGCAGGGACAACCTGGCGGCAAGGCTGTGTCATACCAGCCTTTGCTGCCCGACGATGGCTTCGTCGAGCATGGTGTTCATGGCCTCTATTTTACGCTTGAAGTCGCCCACCGCCAAGCCGCCCAGCGGACCGTCGGGCGCGGCCTTCATGGCCAGCATCTCGCCGGCGATCTGGATGGCGGCCATGACGGCGATGCGCTCGTTGCTGGAGACCTTGCCGCTGCCCTTGATGCGCAGCATGAGCTGGTCGACGTGGCGCACGGCGGCGAGCAGGGCGTTTTTTTCTTCGGGAGAGCAGGCCAGCGAATAGTCGCGGCCCAATATCGATACGTCTATGCGTTCCATCAGTTGGCCTCCTGGGCGGAGTGGGCCAGAGGCTGGCCGCCCGGCAGCTTGACCAGGACGGCGTCGATGCGCTCTTGCGCCTGCACGGCGGCGCCATGCAGGCGGGCCAGTTCGGCCTCGCGGGCCTGGTAGCGCGCCTGCAGGCTGCGATATTCGCCGGCCTGGCGCTCGAGCTCGGCCTGCAGGCGCTGCTCGGCGCCGTCGGCCTGGGCCTGCAGGGATTCGCGCTCGCGCACCTGCTCGTCCAGCCGCGCCTGCAGGGCCTGGGCCCGGTCCTCGGTGTCGGACTGGCGCTTCCTGAGCGCGTCGCGTTCCTTTTCGACCTCGCCCAGGCGCGCGCGCAGGGCGTCGCGCTCGGCGTGCAGCTGCCGCGTCCGCTGTACGAGTTGCCCGATGCGGGCCGCGAGTTGGTCTAGATCTTCCAGCATGGGCGCTATCGTAAACCATAGTCGGCGGCAGGGGGATGCCGCCGCCGGCGCTTCGTTGGTAATAGATTGCATCCTCCCGTCCTATCGAATTACTTTCGCTTCAATCCCCCCCTCTGCTTTCATAAATCTTGCCATTTGCTTTCAAGGCGCTTTCATTTGTCTCACAGGCAGATGAAAGCACGGCCAAAAGACCCTAACCACCCCCGAGTTTTAGGGAAAACCCCACGTACTTAGGACATCTTCCAGGTATCACTTGGGCCAGCGCTCCATTACCATGTCGCCTTTCAAAAGGCTTCGGCAGCCTTTCAGCCATTGAAAGCGGAGCCATCAACCACGTTTCAAGGGTACTAACCAACACGTTGTTCGCGCACGGGGTTTAGGAGTCAACATGCAGCTAAGAAACAAACAAGACTTCTGGTCGGGGGTGATGTTCGTCGCCCTGGGCCTGGGGTTCGCCTACCAGGCGACCTCTTATCAAATGGGTACCGCAGCACGCATGGGGCCGGGCTACTTTCCCTTCTGGCTGGGGATGTGCCTGGCCTTGCTGGGCGCGGTCGTCGCCCTGACCGCGCTGCGGCCCAAGGCAACCGAGACCAAGATCGACAAGCTCGATTTCAAGATCCTTGCCATCATCATCGCCTCGGTCATTCTGTTCGGCATCCTGCTCCAGCCCTTGGGCCTGTACCTGTCGCTGTTCATCCTTGTCGTGCTCAGCAGCCTGGCCAGCCATGAATTCAGCTGGAAAGTCGCCCTGGCCAATGCGATCTTCCTGGTCGTGTTCTGCTGGCTGGCATTCATCAAGGGCCTCGGCCTGATCTTCCCCCAATGGCCCGCCTTCCTGGGCTAAGACTGAGGCTCCGACACGATCATGGAACTTTTCGACAACCTGGCGTTGGGCTTTTCGGTCGCCTTCACGCCTGAGAACCTGCTGTACGCCCTGCTGGGCTGCATCCTGGGCACGCTGGTGGGCGTGCTGCCGGGCCTGGGCCCGGTGCCCACCATCGCCATGCTGCTGCCCATCACCTACGTGCTGCCGCCGGTGGCCGGCCTGATCATGCTGGCCGGGATCTACTACGGCACGCAGTACGGCGGCTCGACCACGGCCATCCTGGTCAACCTGCCGGGCGAGACATCCGCGGTGGTGACAGTGCTGGACGGCCACCAGATGGCCAAGAACGGACGCGCCGGCGCGGCGCTGGCGCTGGCGGCCATCGGCTCGTTCTTCGCCGGCTGCGTGGCAACGCTGCTGCTGGCCGCTTTTGCGCCGCCCCTGGCCGAAGTCGCCTTCAAGTTCGGCCCGGCCGAGTACTTCTCGCTGATGGTGCTGGGCCTGGTCGGCGCAGTGGTGCTGGCCTCCGGCTCGCTGCCCAAGGCCATCTGCATGATCCTGCTGGGCCTGCTGCTGGGCATGGTGGGCACCGACGTGAACTCGGGCGTGGCCCGCTACGATTTCGGCATCCCCGAGCTGCAGGACGGCATCGACTTCGCCATCGTGGCCATGGGCGTGTTCGGCTTCGCCGAGATCATGACCAACCTGGAGCAGCGCGAGAACCGCGTCGAGGTCAACGACAAGGTCGGCACGCTGTATCCCAACAAGCAGGAGTTCCGCGAAGCCGCCCCGGCCATCGTGCGCGGCACCGCCCTGGGCTCGATGCTGGGCATCCTGCCCGGCGGCGGCGCGGTGCTCTCGTCGTTCGCCTCCTATACGCTGGAGAAGAAGCTGTCCAAGACGCCCGAGCGCTTCGGCAAGGGCGCGCCGGCCGGCCTGGCAGGCCCCGAGTCGGCCAACAACGCCGGGGCGCAGACCTCGTTCATCCCGCTGCTGACGCTGGGCATCCCGGGCAACGCCGTGATGGCGCTGATGGTCGGGGCCATGACCATCCACAACATCCAGCCCGGCCCGCAGGTCATGAGCAGCCACCCCGAGCTGTTCTGGGGCCTGATCGCCTCGATGTGGATCGGCAACCTGATGCTGGTGGTGCTGAACCTGCCGCTGATCGGCCTGTGGATCAAGCTGCTGCGCGTGCCCTACCGCATCCTGTTCCCGGCCATCCTGGTGTTCTGCACCATCGGCGTGTATTCCCTGAACTACAACGTCTTCGACATCTACACGACCGCCGCCTTCGGCATCATCGGCTACATCTGGGCCAAGCTCAAATGCGAAGGCGCGCCGCTGCTGCTGGGCCTGGTGCTGGGCCCCATGATGGAGGAGAACTTCCGCCGGGCGCTGCTGCTCTCGCGCGGCGACTATGCGACCTTCATCGACCGCCCGCTCTCGGCCTCGCTGCTGGGCGCCGCGGTGATCCTGGTGGTGCTGGTAGCCCTGCCGGCCATCCGCAAGAAGCGCGAAGAAACCTTCGTGGAAGAAGATTGACCGCCTCCTTCGCCTGGCTTGAAGAAACGCCTCCTTCGGGAGGCGTTTTTTTTTGCGCGCCGGGCCGCCCAAGGCGAAAAACAGCTCCTTGAGGGCGGCAGGCCCAGGCGCAGCGCTGGGCCTCTATTTGCTGCATTGCACACAAGACGCTGCGATAAGCTACGGGTTTACCCGCAACCAGGCGCCTTTTCGATGAGCATGGACTGGAGCAATCCCTACCCGTGGACCCGCCCGGCGGTATTTGCTCGCAATATCGTGTCCGCCTCGCATGGCCTGGCCACCCAGGCGGGGCTGCGCATGCTGCAGCAGGGCGGCAATGCCGCGGATGCGGCAGTGGCCGGCGCGGCGGTCCTGGCGCTGGTGGACCCGGCCAGCAACGGCCTGGGCTCGGACTGTTGCGCCCTGGTCTGGGACGGCGCGCGCCTGCATGGCCTGAATGCCGTCGGGCCGGCCCCGGCCCGGTGGCACGCCGACTATTTCCAGCGCAAGCACCAGGGGACGATGCCCGCCAAAGGCTGGGACAGCGCCACCGTGCCCGGGGCGGTGGGCGGCTGGGCCGCGCTGCACGCCAGGCTGGGCAAGCTGCCTTTCGACCAGGTGCTGGCCCCGGCGCTTGATTATGCCGAACGCGGCTTCGCCCTTACGCCCTGGGTGCAGCGCAAATGGGCCGCGCAGGCGGACCAGCTGGCCACCATGCCGGGCTTTGCCGAGCATTTCCTGCCGCGCGGGCGCGTCCCGCACGTGGGCGAGCGCTTCGTGCTGCGCGGGGCGGCCGAAACACTGCGCCGCATCGCCGAGTCGGCCGGACGCGATTTCTACGAGGGCGAGACCGCCCAGAAGCTGGTCGCCCATGCGCAGGCCCACGATGCGGTACTGAGCCTGAACGACCTGCGCAGCTACGCCCCCCAGTGGGTCGAGCCCATCGCCATGCCCTATCGCGGCCACACCATCCATCAGCTGCCGCCCGGCGGGCAAGGCCTGGGCACGCTGATCGGGCTGGGCATCCTGGCGCAGTTCGACCTGGGCGCGCAGGCGGCCGATCACGCCGATACCCAGCATCTGCTGATCGAGGCGGCCAAGCTGGCGCACGCCGATATCCAGAACCGCGCCTGCGATGCCCGGGACATGGCGATCGCGCCTGCCGCCCTGCTCGATCCGGGCTACCTGCAAGGGCGCGCGCGGCAGATCGATCCCAAGCGGGCCCAGCTGCTCGCGGCTGGCAAGCCCGCCGCGTGCGGGGCTGTGTGCCTGACCGTGGCCGACCGCAACGGCATGATGGTGAGCCTGGTGCAATCGAGCCATACCGGCTTCGGCTCGGGCGTGGTGGTGTCGGGCGTGAGCCTGCAGAACCGCGGCGCCGCCTTCGATGCGGACCCGCAGCGGCCCAACGGCGTGGCGGGCGGCAAGCGGCCGCTGCACACGTGCTCGCCAGGCTTTGTCAGCAAGGACGGCGCTCCGCTCATGAGCCTGGGATTCACGGGCGAAGGCATGCAGGTACAGGGCGAGCTGCAGACGCTGGTGCGCATGATCGACTATGGGCAGCAACCCCAGGCCGCCTGCGACGCGCCCCGCTGGCAATGGCGCGGCGGCCTGTCCGTGGCCTGCGAAGCCGGCCTGGGCAACGAGCTGCGCGCCGGGCTGGGCGCGCGCGGCCATCTTGTCGAATGCCGGCCGGATACGGCCCGGCCTGACGCGGCTCGACCTGAGGCGGCCCGGCCGGGGATCGATTTTGGTTCGGGACAGGTGGTGCTGCGCCTGGGCGACCCGGCGGCCGAGGGCCATGCCGGTGCCTGCGACGGCCGGCGCGATGGATCGGCGGCGGGATACTGACGCGCGGCGGCGTCCTTGCTATAGACTTTGGGCTCCGCCCAACGCCAAGACAAGGAGACTCCCCGCATGGCATCGATCGCTAGCAAGTCCTACGAATCCACCGCGCCCGTCAAGGTCGCCTATCTGGGCCTGGGCGTCATGGGCCTGCCCATGGCGGGCCATCTGGCCCGCGCGGGCCACCAGGTCACCGTGTACAACCGTACGGCAGCCAAGGCCCAGAGCTGGGCCGCCGAGTTCGGCGGCCAGGCCGCGCCCACCCCGCGCCAGGCCGCGCAGGATGCGCAGATCGTGTTCGCCTGCGTGGGCAACGACGACGACCTGCGCAGCGTGACGCTGGGCGAGGACGGCGCGTTCGCCGGCATGAAGCCCGGCAGCATTTTCGTGGACCACACCACCGCTTCGGCCAACGTGGCGCGCGAGCTTTACGAAGCGGCCAAGGCGGCCGGCCTGCAATTCGTCGATGCGCCCGTCTCGGGCGGCCAGGCCGGCGCGGTCAACGGCGCCCTGACGGTCATGTGCGGCGGCGAGCAAGGCGCCTTCGACACCATGCGCCCCATCGCCGGCGCCTATTCGCGGGCCGTGACGCTGGTCGGCGAGCCCGGGGCCGGCCAGCTGGCCAAGATGGTGAACCAGATCTGCATCGCCGGCCTGGTCCAGGGCCTGTCCGAAGCCATCGCCTTCGGGCAGCGGGCCGGGCTGGACATGAAGCAGGTGCTGGAGGTCATCGGCAAAGGCGCGGCGCAAAGCTGGCAGATGGACAACCGCGGCCACACCATGGTCGATGGCAAGTTCGATTTCGGCTTTGCCGTGGACTGGATGCGCAAGGACCTGAGCCTGGTGCTGGACGAGGCGCGCCGCAACGGCGCCCGGGTGCCGGTGACGGCGCTGGTGGACCAGTTCTATGGCGACGTGCAGAAGATGGGCGGCGGCCGCTGGGACACCTCCAGCCTGATCACGCGCCTGAAGGACTGACACGGCCGGGGGCCGCCCGCCCGCGGCACTGTCTTGCGGCGCGGGCGGCGGCGGCGGGCGGGCTATCCGCGGCCGCCGCCCTAGTCCAGCGACCGGGGCCGGCCCGCGTCCGGCGGCGTCAGCAGCAGGTACAGCGCGGGCACGACGAACAGCGCCAGCACCGATACCGAAACCAGTCCGAAGATGATGACCAGCGTCAACGGCCGGTAGAAGGCGCTGCTGACCGCCAGCGGGACCAGGCCGACGATGGTGGTCACGGCCGTGGTCAGCAGCGGCCGCAGGCGCCGGGCCGATCCGGCCGCCGCCGCCTGGCTGACGGACATCCCGGCCTTGAGGTAGCCGTTCATGGTATCGACCATGATGATGCCGTTGTTGATGGCGATCCCGATCAGGGATACCAGGCCGATCATCGCGAAGAACGAAAACGTAATGCCGAAGGCCCAGAAGCCCAGTGCGGCCCCGACCACGGCAAGCGGCATGGTGGCGAAGATGATGAAGGCCTGGCGAAAGCTGCTGAACACGATGACCAGCACCCCGACCACCAGCACCACCGCGATGACCAGTGCGAGCAGCGCCGATGCGAAGGTCTGCGCGGTGTCGGCCGACTCGCCGCCGATCACCGCGCGGTAGCCGGGGGGCCATTGCCGCTGCAACGCGTCCAGTTGCGGCCCCACGTCGGCCATGACCTCGCCCACGGTACGCCCTTCGTTCTTGGCCATGACGGTCAGGGCGCGCTCGCCGTTGACGTGCGAAATGGCGATCGCCGCTTCGGACGGCACGGGCCGGACCAGCTGGTTCAGCGCGATGGAGCGGCCGTCCTCGGCAAACGCCCGCACGCGCGAAAGCTCTTCCGTGTTGCGCGGCCCGCCGGCTTCTCCGGGCCGGCTCGGCCATTCGGTGCCCAGGCGGATGTCGATGTCATCGGTGCCCTCGCCCGTCACGAAGGTGCCGACATCGTCCGAACTGAAGGCGATGCGCAACTGCGAAGCCAGGTCGTCATGGCCGATGCCGAAGAAATTGGCGGCCTCGCGGTCGGGCCGCAGCGCCAGCTGCGGCTTGAGCATGCCGATGTTGTCACGCACGTCCACCACGCCTGCGGTCTGCGAGAGCAGCGCCTGCACCTGGCGCGAGAGGCGCTGCAGTTCGTCCATGTCGGCGCCCACCAGCTGGATCTCGATCGGATCGCCGGCGCCGGGGCCGCTGGCCTCGGGCGCGACCAGCAACTGCGCCGCCGCCACGTTGGCCTGCAGATAGGCCGACAGCTCGCGGCGCAGCTCGTCGGCCAGCACGTAGGAATCCGCATCGCGCTCGGCGCGGTCGCGGAAGATGGCGGAAAAGCCGATGAAGTTCTCCGCCTCGCTGGGCTGCAGGTTCGAGGCCATCGAGCCGCCGGCAAAGGGGCTCTTGCGGCCCACCAGCTTGACCACGCTCTCGAAGTAGGGCTTGGCCCGCAGGATCTCGCCGACCTCGTCGGCCACCTGCTGGGAGGTCGCCAGCTGCGCCGTGGGCGGCAGCTCGATGTTGATGCCCAACCGCTCGCCGTCGGTGGGAGGAAACAGCTCCACGCGTGCCTGCGTGAAAGCCAGCATCGACAGCATGAACAGGCCGATGGCGCCGAACACCCATAGCCAGGACCGCCGGCGGCTGCTGACCACCGTGCGCAGGTTCCAGCGCTCCAGCCCGTTGACGGCCCAGGCGGTGATGCGGTCGGATAGGCCCTGCTGCCTGGGATCCTCGGGCTTGCGCGCCTTGCCCAGCAGGGCGCGCGAGAGCGGCAGCGAACACAGCATCGCCACGATGAACGAGATGACCAGGCAGACCACGGTCGTGGTGGGCAGCACGCGGATGAACTCGCCGACCGTGCCGCCGATCGACATGAGCGGGACCAGCGCGAGGATGGTCGTCAGTTGCGCGGCCAGGGCCGGCACGGCGTAGCGCCTGACGGTGGCCAGCACGCCCTGGCCGAAGGTCTTGCCCTCGTTGTAGATCTCCTCGTGCAGCCCTTCCATCAGGATGATGAATACGTCGATGATCATGACCAGGGCGATCACCATGCCGATGACCACCAGTTCGTTGAGCGAGTAGCCCATGAACAGGATGGCGAGCAGCACGCCGGCGAAGGTGACGGGCACCGACAGGCCCGCCACGATGGCCTCGCGCCAGGCGATGGTCAGCAGCAGGATGGCGAACACGATGGCCATGGTCTGCAGGGCGCTGACGAATACGTCGGCCAGCGCTTTCCATATTTGCACGGCCTCGTCCTGCGTGATGGTGTATTGCAGGCCGGCGGGCCAGGAGGCCTGCTCCTGCATCTGCGCGAGCGTGGCGCGCAGCGTGGCCACGAGATTGACCGTATCGGCGCCCGGCGTCTTGCGCACGGACAGCTCGAGCGAAGGCGCATAGGCAGCCCCGCGCGCGCTGAAGAAGGCGCGCGTGGTTTCGGTCTCCTGCATGCGGCGCACCGAGGCCACCTCGTCGAGCCGCACCGGCCTGCCCGCTCCCGATCCGTCGCGCCGCGTGACCGGCAAGGCGCGCAGATCGTTCACGTCGCGAAAGCGGCCCTCCAGCCGCACCACCGCGCCGATGCTGTCGCTGCGGATTTCGCCGAACGGCTGCTCGATGTTGGCCTGCTGCACGGCATTGCGCACCGCCGAAGGCGACAGGCCCAGCGCGAGCAGGCGCTCGGGGCGCAGCAGGATCTGGACGATTTCCTCGCGCTCGCCGCCGATGTCCACCTCGTTGACGCCGGGCAGCCGCTCGAGCGTGTCACGGATGCGGCGAGCCAGCTGGTTCATGGTGGCCGAGCCGCCATCGCCATGCAGGGTGAACGTGAAGATCGGCCGGTCGTCCACCGACGCCTGCGCGATGGCGGGGCGCTCGACATCGGCGGGCAGCTCGGCTTCGGCATCGGAAACCGCCGCCCGCAGGCGCGTCATGGCATCGACCGGATCGGCGGCCGCGTCGAACTCCACCGAGATGATCGAGAACGAATCGAAGGAAGCGCTATCGACCCGCGTGACGCCCTGCAGGGTCGTGACCTCGTCCTCGATGACGTCGGTGACCTGCTCTTCCATGGTGCGCGGATCCGCACCCGGCCAGGCGGTGGTGATGGTGGCCTGCGGGATGTTCAGATCGGGCAGCGACTCCTTCACCAGCTGGGAATACGCCAGCACGCCGCCCAGCGAGAGCGTCACCGCCAGCAGGATGCCGAATATCGGCTGCAGGAAGAAGAAGCGCGCCAGCGGGTGGGCATTGCGCACCTCCTGGCTTTCGTGCGGCACGCTCATGGCGCATGCCCGCCGCGTTGCAGCAGGCGCACCTGCTGGCCGTCGTGCAGCACCGCGCGCCCATCGGTCACCACCAGCTCGCCTTCCTGCACGCCTTCTGTAACCTGCCGGTGGTTGCCGGATTGCTGGCCCAGCTCGACCCTGCGCTCGGCGACCTTGCCCGAAGCGGGATCGACCACGAACACGAACGACTGGTCATTGCGAAAGCGCAAGGCGTCCAGCGGCACGGCCAGCGCGTCCTGTGCGGCCGGCTCGGCGATCCAGACCGCGACGAATTCGCCGTCCTGCAGCCCCGGCCCGGTACCTTCCGTATGGACGATGACCTGGAAGGTGCGGGTTTCGGGATCCAGGGAGGGGCTGACGGCGTAGACCCGACCCTGGACCTGGCCTTCGCGCGCCAGCGGATCCAGGCCCTGGCCTACCTGCGGCGGGTCGGCGCCGATCACCGCCCGGGCGCCGGCCTGTATGCGGCGGAAATCGTAGGAAGGCAGGTCCACGCGCACCTCGAAGCGGTCCGGATCGATGACCAGGGCCGGCACGGTACGCAGGGCGTTCTGCTCCGTGTTGGTCTGCAAGGTGCTGGGCATGAAATAGCGCCCTTTTTCTATGTTGAGCCGGGCCAGCACGCCGTCGATGGGCGAGACCAGCCGCGATTCGTCCACGCCGACCTGGGCCTGCGCCAACTGCGCCCGCGCGCTGTCGCGCGCGGCCCTGGCCTGCTGGATCTGCACGACGGCCTGGTCCAGCTCCTGTTTCGAGGCCGAACGCTGGCTGATCAGGACTTCGTAGCGCTGGCGGGTGACCTCGGCCAGCGCGAGGTTGGCTTGCGCCTCGGCCACCGCCGCGCGCGCGGCCTGCAGCTCGGCCTGCACCCGCTCGGGAGCCTGGTGGGCGATCAACTGGCCGGCCTTGACGGGGCTGCCCACGCGCAGACTCTCGTCGACATACGTGACCATGCCCTGCTGCGTGAAGGTCAGGAACTCGCGCTGGCGCGAGCGGGCCGTGCCCTGGCTGTAGATCCAGGGCTGCAGGGTGCGCCGCTGTACCGGCATGGCATGCACGCTGGCGATGCGCGTATCGGCCTGGCTGGCCGCGCCCGCCTGCGCGGCTGCGTCCTCGCGCGCCGGCGCCGGCGTATCGCCCCCGTCGCCGCAGCCGGCAAGGCCCAGCAAGGCGGCAGCGCCCGCGATGGTCATCCAGTGCTTGGTCATCGTTCTGTCTTTCGTCATGGAACGGAAAGGGAAGAAGGCTCGGCGGCCAGGGACGGGGGCTCGTCCTCGAAACCGCCGCCCAGCGCAAGATGCAGGGCGATGCGGTTCTCCAGCCGGGCATGGCGGGCACTGAGGTAGGCGCTGCGGCCGTCCAGCGCGCGCTGCTGGCTTTCCAGCACGTTCAGGAACGGGTCGATGCCCTGCAGGTAGCGGTTCAGCGAGACGTGCACGGCTTGCTCGGCGGCGCCAGCCGAAGCATCCAGCGCCGCCTCGCGCTCGCGCAGCAAGGCGTCGACCGCCAGGGCGCTTTCGACTTCCGCCAGGGCGTTGAGCGCGGTCTGCGCATAGGCGTACAGGGCCTCGTCGCGCTGGCCCTGGGCAATATGGACCTGCGCGGTCAGCCGCCCTCCCTGGAAGACCGGCTGCAGCAGGCGGCCCGCGATGGACCACACCAGGTTGCCGCTGCTGAACAATTCGGCAAGCTCGCTGCCCGAATAGCCGGCCGAACCGCTGAGCGTGAGCGCAGGCAGGAAGGAACGCTGCGCCGCGCCGAGCCGATAGCCTGCGGCCAGCAGCCCCAGCTCGGCGGCCTGCACGTCCGGACGGCGCGCCAGCAGCTGCGCGGGAATGCCGGCGGACGGCGGCGGCGGCACGGGGGGCAGCGCCTGGGCGGTGCGCAGGCTGCCCGAGGGATAGCCGCCCATCAGGACCTGCAGTTGCCGCAGGCTGCGCGCCAGGGTTTCGCGGCGCTGTTCCAGGCCTGCCCGGGCCGACTGCAGGTTGGCGTTGGCCAGCATGCCGTCGGCCGGCGAGGCGATGCCCGCCCGCACGCGATTGTCGACCTGCCGGGCCATCTCGGCCAGCGCCTGGACGGTGCGCGCCGACAGCTCGGCCTGTGCGCGCGCATGCACGATCTCGAAGTACATCTGCACGACCTGTGCGGCGACCGACTGGCGCATGGCCCGCAATTGCCGGGTGCTGGCCAGGTAATCGGCGCGCGCCGAGGCCGATAGCGCGGACAGCCGCCCCCAAAGGTCCAGCTCCCAGCTGACGTCCAGCGAGGCATCGTAGCCGGTGCCGATCATCGGGACCGCGCCCGGGCTGCCCGGCATGCCGGCGACGTTCTGCCGCTGCCGCGCCGCGCCGGCGCCCAGCCCGACCTGGGGCAGCTGGTCGGCCCGCTGCAGCCGCGCCTGCGCCTGGGCGATGCGTGTGCGGGCGATGGCTTGCGCCAGGTCCGGATTGCCCAGCAGCGCGGTATCGACGAAACGGTCGAGCTGCGCGTCGCCGAAATCCTGCCACCAGCGTTCGGTCCAGGCCCGCCCGCCGGCTGCGGACTCGGCGGCAAAGCCTTCGGGCAGGGTAAAGGGCAGTTGCGGCGGTTCGGGCGCGACCGATGAACAGGCCGTCAGGCAGGCCGCCAACCCCAGCAGGGCCGCGCGCGTGCGCAGGCGGCGGGCCGCGGGCCTCATGGTGCGCCCTGCCCGCCCAGCAGGGCCAGCAGCATTTCGCGATGGGCGGCGCGGATCTCGGCTTCTTCCTGCTCGGCTTGCCGCGCATCGAGCAGGAGCCAGGCCATCAAGGCTTGCAAGGCCGGCGCCGAGGCCAGCGAAAACTTGCGCGAGACCGCGTTGTCCGGCACCAGGCCCCTGGCCACGCATTCGTCCAGTTCGCGCTGGCGCTGGGCCGCATGGGGGCGGAAGATCGCCTCGTTCCAGCGCCGGATGCGCTCGGGCGCGCGCCCGCTCTCGGCGATCAGCAGCCGGAACGTGGCCTGGACGCGCGGATCGCGTATGAAGCGGTACACGCTGCCCAGATACCGGTCTATCGTCTCTTCCAGCGTGGCGCCGTCCGTCCATTGCCAATGCGGATGCGAGGACTGGTCGAAGATATTGCTGACCAGCAGCGCCTCCAGCACGTGTTCCTTGCTTTTGAAATGGGCGTACAGGCCGGCCTTGGTCAGCCCCGTGCGCTGGGCGATCCGGTCCATCGTGGCGCCCTCGAAGCCCACGGCGCTGAACTCGGCCAGGGCCGCGTCCAGGATCTGCCGCCTGCGCACCTCGGGACGCAGGCGCACGCGCCGGGCCGGATGCGCCGGGCTGGCAGGGGACAGCGGCGGGAGGGCGTTATCGGACATGGCCAGGCACGCGGCGAGCGTACGAAAGCCCCCATCCTAACACCCAAATGGTCGTTAATTTGTGTCCAAACGGAACAAGGCCGCCGTGACGCGCGCTCAGGCCGCCAGCAGCGTTTCGATGCGCCCGCGCGCCTGGCCGAGCGCGCGGTCCAGCGACTCCTGGCCCATCTTGACGCCTTCGGCGGCGATGACCGTGACGTCGTCCATGCCCAGAAAGCCCAGCATGGTGCGCAGATAGGGCGTGGCCGTGTCCACCGGCGTGCCCAGCGCCTGGCCGCCGCGCGAGACCAGCACGATCACCTGCTTGCCGGTGACCAGGCCCTGCGGCGTGCCGTCGGCGTTGTAGCGGAAGGTGACGCCCGCCCGCGCAATGAAATCCAGGTAGCTCTTGAGCTGGGCCGGGATGCCGAAGTTATAGATGGGCACGGCGATCACCAGGCGGTCGGCCTCGAACAGCTCGCGCACCAGGCCATCGCTGAGCTCGACGATCTGCTGCTGG
This sequence comes from Orrella sp. JC864, assembly GCF_037026685.1. NCBI lineage: Bacteria > Pseudomonadati > Pseudomonadota > Betaproteobacteria > Burkholderiales > Alcaligenaceae > Orrella > Orrella sp. JC864. The sequence continues at coordinate 19,740 of NZ_JBANET010000026.1, forward strand.
GCCGGCGTGCGCGCCTGGGCCGGCGTGAACAGGGCGCCGGCGGCGGCCGCATCGAAATAAGGCAGCGGCTCGGCGGCCAGGTCGCGCACGATGACGGCGCCCTGGGGCTCGCGGGCCTGGATCTTGGCGATGGCGTGGCGGGCCAGGCCGCTGGAGAGCGAGGCTTCGCCCAGGATGGAGGAAAGCAGGACTAGGGTTTTCATGACAGGCTCCGTGCGGGCGTTGGGCCCTGTGGCTTCGATGGGCCTCACTTTACGCAGCGCCATTGCTTCGATAAATCATCCTACAATGCACAGGTCGTTCTGCTTATAGGACAATCGATGCAGGACCTGAACGATCTCTACTATTTCGCCCAGGTGGTGCAAGCCGGCGGGTTCAGCGCGGCGGCCCGCCGCCTGGACATTCCCAAATCGCGCCTGTCGCGCCGCATCGCCCTGCTGGAGGAACGGCTGCAGATGCGGCTGCTGCAACGCACGACCCGCAGGCTGCGCCTGACCGCCGCGGGCGAACGCTACCTGCAGTACTGCCAGAGCATTATCGAATCGGCCCGTGCGGCCGAGGACGCCATGCAGCAGATGCGCGCCGAACCGGCAGGCACGGTGACCCTGAGCGCGCCGGTGGCAGTGGCCCAGGAATCCCTGCAGCATTTGCTGCCCGAGTTCCTTGCCCAATGGCCCAAGGTGGACGTGCAGGTCATTGCCACCAACCGGCGCATCGACCTGGTGGCCGAAGGCGTGGACCTGGCCCTGCGGGTGCGCACGCGCCTGGACACCGACGCGGACATGGTGGTGCGGCGGCTAGGCGTAAGCAGCGCCCTGCTGGTGGCCAGTCCGGCCTTTCTGCAGCGTCACGGCACGCCCACGCATCCGGCCGAGCTGGCCGACTATCCTGCGCTGGCATTTAGCGAAACCGCCGGCCCGCAACGCTGGACCCTGCACGGGCCGCGTGGCGAGGAAGTCTCGGTCTCGGTCAGGCCGAGGCTGTGCGCCAACGATTTTCCCGTCCTGGCCGCCGCCGCCGTGGCCCACCAGGGCATCGGGCTGCTGCCCGACATGGGCGTGCTGCACGCCATTGCCCAAGGCAAGCTGGTGCGCGTCCTGCCGCAATGGGGCTCGGGCTCGGGCATTTTTCATATGGTCTATCCCTCGCGGCGCGGCATGCTGCCGGCGGTCAAGGCCCTGGCCGAATTCCTGACCGCCAGATTGCCCGCGGGCTGCGTGCAGCATCCGGCGGCGCGCGCCGGCCACGAGGCGGAAGGTCAGTAGCCCCTGCCGCGCTCGACCAGGCCCGAGGGCGTCTGCCCGGCCGCCAGGGCGCGGATCTTGCCGGCCACCTGCTCGATGGTTTCGTCATGCAGAGTGCGCGCGGCCACGTGCGGGGTGATGTGTATGGCCGGATGGCGCCAGAACGGATGCCCGGGCGGCAACGGCTCGGTGCGAAAGACATCCAGCGTCGCGCCGGCCAGGGGCCCGTGCTCGAGCGCATGCAGCAGGTCGGCCTCGACCAGGTGCGCGCCGCGGCCCACGTTGATCAGGTGGCTGCCGGGCATCAGCCGGCCCAGCGTGTCGCGGTTCAGGATGTCGCGGGTCTGGTCGGTCAGGGGCAGCACGTTGACCAGCACGCGCGTGCGCGCAAGGAACTGCGGCAGGGCCTGCGCGCCGGCATACCCCTGCACGCCGGGCACCTGCGCGCCCGAACGCGACCAGCCGGCTACCGGAAAGCCGAAATCGGCCAGGACCTGCGCCACGCGCCTGCCCACCGCGCCCAGGCCGAGCACGCCCACCGGCCACTGGCTGCGCTGCATGGGCGGCACATCGAGCCAGTGCTCGCGCGCCTGCGCGGCCTGGTAGGCGCCGAAGTCGCGCGCCGCGCGCAGCAGCGCGTACAGGCAGTACTCGGCCATCTGCACGGCCATGCCGGCATCCTCGAGCCTGTAGACCTGGACCGCGTCGGGCAGCACCCCCGAATCGAGCAAGGCATCGACGCCCGCGCCCAGGTTGAAGACGGCCTGCAAGGACGGCACCTGTTCGAACAAGGCCTGCGGCGGCTGCCAGACGATGGCCGCCTGCGCCCGCGGCGCCGCCATGCCCGGCCGCCACGCGCTGACGGTGTGTCCGGGCAGGGCGGCGGCGAAATCGGCGACCCAGCGATCGGCGTCGTAGTCTTTGGCGGCGAACAGGATGTGCATCTGCGAGAGGGAAAAAAAACGGCGGGCCTAAACCGTATCACGGTTTGCCCGCCGTACCGAAGCAGCCCGCCGGCCCGAGTCCCGGCGGGCCCATGCTCAGGCCTTGGCTTCCTGCAGCTTCTGGCGCTGCCGTTGGCGCACGGCCGAGATGAACACGAAGGCGATCAGCAAGGCGCTGGCGACCACGAAGCCCAGGCTGATCGGACGCTCGATGAAGATCGCCATGTCGCCCCGCGACAGCAGCAGCGCGCGGCGGAAGTTCTCTTCGACCATGGGACCGAGCACGAAGCCCAGCAGCAAGGGCGCCGGCTCGAACCGCAAGCGGATGAACAGGTAGCCCACGACGCCGAAGAAGGTCACCATCCCTACATCGAACAGGTTGTTGTTGGTGCTGTACACCCCCACGCAGACGAAGAACAGCGCGGTGGGGAACAGGTAGCGGAACGGCACCGACAGCATCTTGATCCACATGCCGATCAGGGGCAGGTTCAGCAGCAGCAGCAGGACGTTGCCCACCCAGAAGCTGGCGATCAGGCCCCAGAACATGTCCGAGTGCTCGGTCATCATCTGCGGACCGGGCTGGATACCGTGGATGATCAGCGCGCCCAGCATCAGGGCCATCACGGGGTCGCCGGGGATGCCCAGGCTCATCGTGGGAATGAAGCTGGTCTGCGAGGAGGCGTTGGTGGCCGCTTCCGGACCGGCGATGCCCTCGATGGCGCCGCGGCCGAAGCGGCGCGGCTCCTTGGCGACCTTCTTCTCGGTGGCATAGGAGATGAACGACGCGATGGTCGGGCCGGTGCCGGGCAGCACGCCGAAGACGGCGCCGATGGCCGAGCCGCGCACCACGGCCGGGGCGGACTGCTTGATGTCGCCCGGTTCGGGGCGCATGGCCTTCATCGAGATCTTGCCCCCGCCGATGACCTTGGCGCTGGAGTCGATCCGGTTGATGTTGCGCAGGAAATCGGCCACGCCGAACAGGCCCATGGCCAGCGCCACGATCTGCAGGCCGTCGCTCAGCTCCAGGATGCCGAAGTGAAAGCGCATGACGCCGGTATTGACGTCGGTGCCCACCACGCCCAGCACCAGGCCGACCACCACCATGATCACGCCCTTGAGCGCCGAGCCCTTGGCCAGCGTGGCGCCGGCCAGCAGGCCCAGCATCATCATGGCGAAGTATTCGGCCGGGCCGAACTTGAAGGCGACCTCCACCAGCACCGGCGAGAACAGGATCATGGTCATGATGCCCACCGACGCGCCGCAGAAGGAGGAGAACATCAGCATGAACAGCGCCGAGCCGGCCTTGCCGTTGCGGGCCATCGGGTTGCCGTCAAGGCAGGCGACCGCGTGCGAGGCGGTGCCCGGCAGGTTCAGCATGATGGAAGTGATGCCGCCGCCATACTGCGAGCCGTAGTAGATGCCCGCCAGCATGACCAGCGCGGCCGTGGGCGTCATCGTGTAGGTCAGCGGCAGCAGGATCGAGATCGAGGCGAGCACGCCCATGCCGGGCAGCACGCCGATCAGGTTGCCCATGACGACCCCGAAGGTCGCCCACATCAGGTTATCCAGCGCAAACGCGACGGAGAACCCATGCATCAGGTTCGAAAAGATATCCATGGATCATCAGCCCCAGCGAAACAACGGGAACTGCAGCTGCAGACCCCAGGAAAAGATCAGGGCGCCGACGATGGTCACCCCCACTGCCAGCAACAGCGCCGAACGCAAGGTGTGCTCGCGGTCGCCCAAGGCGGAGATGAAGACCAGCGCGAAGGTCGCGGGCGCAAGGCCGCCGTACTTGCCAAAGAACATGAAGGCGATCAGGCCGGCCAGGATGCAGCCCCAGCCGCGCCATTGCGGCGGTCCGGTGTCGTCCTCCTCGTCGTCGGGCGGCAGCGCCTTGATGCTGATCAGCATGAGCACGCCCAGGAACACCAGCAGGAAACCGAGCAGGATCGGGAACATGCCGGGTCCCATGCGCGACAGGGTGCCGACCTGATACGAATAGCCGCCGATGATGACGGCGATACCCAGTGCGATGACCAGGCCGGCGCCCAGTAACTCGCGCCGGATGATGCGCTTTGATGGCTGCAAGATGTGGACTCCCCACTTGTTTTTCCTGCCAAGGCCGGGCGCGACATCGCACCGCCGCCGCCGGCAGGTGGTTAGAAAGTGCAGGAGTCTAAGAACCGTTGCTTGCGATTTGCTTTCGGCCGGATGTAACAGAGACGGGCCCGGCGCGCGCGCCCAGGGGGGCGCGGTGATCGACTGGGGTATACCCCTATCCGCTGGTTTGCGAAGTTGCGGCTTGTGCGGCTTGTTTTGCCAGCGGCAGGCGCAGGATGGCCCGCAAGCCCACCGAGCCTTGGTCATTGGGCTCGCCATCGCCCAGTTCGATATCGCCGCCGTTGCGGCGGGCATAGGCGCGGGCGATGGCCAGGCCCAGGCCGCTGCCCGACTCGTCCTTGCCCGCTCCCACGCGCTCAAAGCGCGCGAAGGCCCGCTCGCGCAGTTCGGGCGCCAGCCCCGGGCCGTTGTCCACCACCACCAGGCAGACCGAGCAGGCGTCGGCCTCGATCGACACGGTGATCCGCGCGCCGCGCGGCGTGTAGTGAATGGCGTTGTGGATCAGGTTGGACAGCGCCTCGCGCAGCTCGTCCGCATTGCCCAGCACCGTATTGGCATGGCGCAGGCCCGGCGCGCGCGCGTCCTGCCAGCCTAGGTCCTGCCGCTTTTCACGGGCCAGGGGCAGATAGTGCAGCACCGCGGCATGCGCCAGGGCGGTGAGATCGACATCCTGCTTGGCCGCCGCCTCGTCGTGGCTGGCATGCGCCAGCGTCAGCAGCTGCTCGGTCAGCCGGCGCGTGCGCTTGAGCTGCTCGATCAGGGCCTGCAGCCCTTCGCGCATGCGTTCGGGGTCGCGCTCGCGCAGGGCATATTGCGCCTGCGTGAGCATGATCGCCAGCGGCGTGCGCATCTGGTGCGAGGCGTCCGCCAGGAAGTCGGACTGCTCGGCCAGCATGTCCCGATAGCGCGCGATGTGGTGGTTGACCGCATCGACCAGCGGCGCCACTTCGATGGGCACCCGGTCGGCATCCAGGGGCTCCAGGTCGTCCGGCGAGCGCTCGCGCACTTCCTTGCGCAGGCGATGCAGCGGGCGCAGGGCCAGGGCCACGCCCACCCAGACCAGCAGCACCACCAGGCCCACCATCCGGCCGTCGCGCAGGAACTCCTGGCGCCAGGCGCGTTCCTCGGCGGCCTGGCGCGGGCCGGTGCTTTCGGCCACCAGCACCAGCACCTGCCGGTGCGCCCCCTGGTAATAGAGATCGCGCCAGATAGCCACGCCGCGCACCGGGTCGTTGCGATAGACGCCGTCGTAGAAATAGGGCTCGCCGGCGACCATGGGCCAGATCCCGGGCCGGGGCAGGTCGGGCATGCCCAGCAGCGTGCGGCCCTGCGGCGGCACCCGCGTGCCGCCGGGCATCACCGGCGGATCGATCTCTTCGATACGGAAATACTTGCGCAGGCCCGCGCGCGACTCCAGCAGCACCTGGGCATAGACCGGCGCGCTCACGCGCAGGGTCAGGTCCTGCGCGAACTCGACGCTGCTCTCGAGCACCCGCGCCGGCTCGAGCAGGCTGTTGTCATAGGCGTCCGAGGTGACCTGGACCAGGGTGCGGTAGTCGTTCCAGCTGTCGAGCACCAGCAGCACCACGATGCCCGGCAGCAGCAGGGACACCAGCAGCGCCCGGATCCCCAGGCGCGGCAGGAAGTAATCGGGACTGAGGAACCGCGGCAGGCGCTTGCTAGGAGGACGTCGCTTCACTGGGCGCCGTCTCGAGCATATAGCCCAGGCCGCGCACGGTGGTGATGCGCACGTCGCTGCCTGCCAGCTTCTTGCGCAGGCGGTGCAGCACGACCTCGATGGCGTCCAGGTTGGCTTCGCTGTCGTGGGTGAAGACCTTGCCGAAGAGCTGGGACTTGTCCACGGGGTAGCCGGTGCGCATCAGCAGCGCGGCCAGCGCCGCATGCTCGCGCGGGGTCAGGAACAGCAGGGTGCCGTCCAGCGTGAAGGACCGGCTTTCGCTGTCGTAGGCCAGCGAGCCGCATTGCAGGCGGGGATGCTGGCGGCCGCGGCTGCGCCGCACCAGGGCCGTCAGGCGCGCTTCGAGCTCTTCGAGGGCGAAAGGCTTGGTCAGGAAGTCGTCGGCGCCCAGGTTCAGGCCCCGCACGCGGTCCTGCAAGGCGCCCTGCGCCGTCAGCAGCAGCACGGGCGTGCGGTCGTCGCGGCTGCGCATCTCGCGCAGCAGCACCAGCCCATGCTTGTCGGGCAGCCGCAGGTCCATGACGATGGCGTCGTATTCGTTGCCGGCCATGAAGGCCTCGGCCGTGCGGGCATCGGCCGCGTGATCGGGCACGAAGCCGCTCTGGGACAAGGCCCGGACCAGCCAGGCCGCCATTTCGCGTTCGTCTTCAACCAGCAATATGCGCATGCCTGTCGGCTCCGTCCTGCGGCGCGTTGGCCTCGCCGCGGCTGCCATGCACCTTCTGGCGCAGGTAGCGGGTTTCGTGGTGGCGCCGGAACAGGATGACCGACAGCTCGTTCAAGGCCTGCGTGTAGACTTCGCGCTTGAACTCGATGACGGCATCGAGCGGCACCCAGTACTGGCTCCAGCGCCAGGCGTCGAATTCGGGATGCGAGGTGGCCCGCAGGCATACGTCGCTGTCGCGGCCCATCAGGCGCAACAGGAACCATATCTGCTTCTGTCCCTTGTAATGGCCGCGCCATTCCCGCCTGACGAAGTTGTCGGGCACGTTGTAACGCAACCAGTCGCGGGTACGTCCCAATATCCGGACATGCTCGGGCTTGAGGCCGACTTCCTCGTGCAGTTCGCGGTACATGGCCTGTGCCGGGCTTTCGCCGTGCTTGATGCCGCCCTGCGGAAACTGCCAAGCGTGCTCCCTGAGCCGCTTACCCCAAAAAACCTCGTTCTTGTGGTTGACGAGAATGATGCCGACATTGGGACGGTAGCCTTCGCGATCGAGCATGGCCACCTCCAGCGAATTCAATACAATTGCACCCGATTATACGTATGTGCAGCCCTTCTGCCGACCTCCGGCACAACCCTGAGTCCTTATGCGCGCCTCCCGTTACCACCTGAATACGCTCAAAGAAGCCCCGTCCGATGCGGAAGTGGCCAGCCACCGGCTGATGACCCGTGCCGGCATGATCCGCAAGCTGGCCGGCGGCATCTATACCTATATGCCGCTGGGACTGCGGGTGATCCGCAAGGTCGAGGCCATCGTGCGCGAGGAAATGAACGCGGCCGGCGCCCTGGAGCTGCTGATGCCCGTGGTGCAGCCGGCCGAGCTGTGGCGCGAGTCGGGCCGCTGGGAACAATATGGCGCCGAACTGCTGCGCATCAAGGACCGCCACGAGCGCGATTTCGTGCTGCAGCCCACCTCCGAGGAGGTGATCACGGACATCGCCCGCAACGAGCTGCACAGCTGGCGCCAGCTGCCGGTGAACTTCTATCACATCCAGACCAAGTTCCGCGACGAGCGCCGCCCGCGCTTTGGCGTGATGCGCGGGCGCGAATTCACCATGAAGGACGCCTACTCCTTCGACCGCGACGAGGCCGGCGCCCAGCGCAGCTACGACGCCATGTACGCGGCCTACCTGCGCATCTTCGAGCGCCTTGGCCTGCAGTTCCGGGCGGTGGCGGCCGACACCGGCTCGATCGGGGGCGACCGCAGCCACGAATTCCAGGTCATCGCCGAGACGGGCGAAGACCTGATCGTCTACGACCCGGACTCCAGCTACGCGGCCAACATCGAGCTGGCCGAGGCGCCGGCCCTGCTGGCCGAGCGGGCCGCGCCGGGCGAGCCGCTGGCCAAGACGCCGACCCCCGGCGCGGCCAAGTGCCAGGCCGTGGCCGAGCTGCTGGGCCTGCCGCTGTCGCGCACGCTCAAGTCGCTGGTGCTGGCCACCGAGGACGAGGCCGGCGTGCAGGTCTGGCTGCTGCTGCTGCGCGGCGACCACGAACTCAACGAAATCAAGGCGGGCAAGCTGCCCGGGCTCAAGCAAGGCTGGCGCTTTGCCACCGAGGCGGAGATCGTCGAGCATTTCGGCTGCCAGCCGGGCTACCTGGGTCCGATCGGCACGGCGCGGCCGGTGCGGGTGGTGGCCGACCTGACGGTGGCCAGGATGAGCGACTTCGTCTGCGGCGCCAACGAGGCCGGCTTTCACTACACCGGCGCCAACTGGGGCCGCGACCTGCCCGAGCCGGAACTGGTGGCCGACCTGCGCAACGTGGTCGAAGGCGACCCCGCTCCCTCGGGCAAGGGCCGGCTGGCCATCCAGCGCGGCATCGAGGTCGGCCACGTGTTCTACCTGGGCACCAAGTATTCCGAGGCCCTGAAGGCGACCTACCTGGACGAGACCGGCAAGCCGGCCCTGATGCAGATGGGCTGCTACGGCATCGGCATCACCCGCATCGTGGGCGCGGCCATCGAACAGAACCATGACGAGCGCGGCATCATCTGGCCGGCGGCGCTGGCCCCGTTCCAAGTCGTGGTGTGCCCGGTGGGCTGGAGCAAAAGTGCAACGGTTCGTGACACGGCCGAGCGCCTGTACGAGGCCCTGCTGGCGCGCGGCGTGGACGCGATCCTGGACGATCGCGACCAGCGGCCGGGGGTGATGTTCGCCGAATGGGAGCTGATCGGGGTGCCGGTCCGGGTAACAGTTGGAGAACGCGGCCTGGCCGAGGGTGTGGTGGAATTGCTGACCCGTCGCCAGGGCGAAACCGCCAAGGTGCCGGTGGACGAGGCGCTCGAACAGACCCTGGCCTGCCTGGCCCGGGCCTGAGCCGCCGTCCCATCGCAAAAAATACCTGACAGAGTGACCACACCCGCAACATCGACCGCCGCCCTGACTTTGCGCGTCTATTACGAGGATACGGACGCGGGCGGCGTGGTCTTCTACGCCAACTACCTCAAGTTCCTCGAACGCGCCCGCACCGAATGGCTGCGGGCGCTGGGCGTCAACCAGTCGGAGCTGGCCGTGCGCGAGCACCGGCTGTTCGTGGTGCAGTCGCTGGACATGCAGTACCTGCGGCCCGCCCGCCTGGATGACCTGCTGGTCATCCACAGCCGCATCACACGACTGGGCCGCGCTTCGATACACTTCGCGCAGCGCGCCGAGCGCAACGGGGAACTGCTCGCTGCGGGCAACATCCAAGTCTGTTGCGTGGATGCCGGCTCGCTCAAGCCGGCCCCCCTGCCCCGGCCGCTCTGGGACACGCTAAAAGCCATCACACTGGAATGACCATGCAAGCAACCGCCGACATGTCGATACTGACGCTCATCCTCGATGCGAGCATCCCGGTACAGCTGATCATGCTGATACTGGTCGGTATCTCCATCATGTCCTGGACCTTCATCTTCAGCAAACGGGCCGCGCTCAAGAAAGCCGAGGCGCAGACGCGGCGCTTCGAGGACGACTTCTGGTCCGGCGGCGACCTGTCCATGCTGCAGCAGGCCGTGGCCAGCCGCCGCGCCGAGCACGGGCCGCTGGCGCGCATCTTCGACGCCGGCATGAACGAGTTCGTGAAATCGCGCCGCAACCACGCGGGCGGCGACGTCCACGCCGTGCTGGACGGGCCCCGGCGCGCCATGCGCGCGGCCTACCAGCGCGAGATGGACGCCCTGGAGTCGAACCTGAACTTCCTGGCCTCGGCCGGCTCGGTCAGCCCCTACATCGGCCTGCTGGGCACGGTGTGGGGCATCATGCACGCCTTCGTGGGGCTGGCCAACGTGCAGCAGGCCACGCTGGCCTCGGTGGCGCCGGGCATCGCCGAGGCGCTGATCGCCACGGCCATCGGCCTGTTCGCGGCCATCCCGGCGGTGGTGGCCTACAACCGCTACACCCACGACGTCGACCGGCTGTCGATCCGCTTCGACGCCTTCGTCGACGAGTTCCTGAACATCCTCCAACGCCAGGGGCGCTGATGCCATCCGTCCGCTCCCGTTCCGGCCGCGGCCGGCGGCTCAAGAACGAGATCAACGTCGTGCCCTACATCGACGTGATGCTGGTGCTGCTGGTGATCTTCATGGTCACCGCGCCCATGATCACCCCTGGCCTGATCGAACTGCCCTCCATGGGCCAGGCCGCCGAGGTCAAGGTCACGCCGCTCGAAGTGCAGATCGCCGAGAACGGCCAGGTGGCCGTGCGCATGCGCGAGGCCGGCTCGCAGCCGCAGGACATCGCGCGCGAATCGCTGGTCAAGGAAGTGCAGGCGCGCATCACGGCCGACACGCCGGTGGTGATCGCCGCCGACGGCCGCGTGCCCTACGAGCAGGTGGTCGAAGCGATGGACGAGCTGCGCGCCAGCGGGATCACGCGCCTGGGCCTGCTGGTCAACCAGAAGGGCGGCGCGCCCGCCGGCCGCTAGGCGCGCCGAGCCGAACCCTATGCCGATGTCCGATCACCCTTCGAAATTCCAGGCCGGGCCGCCCGAGGAACGCATAGATCGCCGCTCGCTGGCGATGGCCGTGGGCATACACGTGCTGCTGGCCCTGATGCTGGTGCTGGGCATGGCCTGGCGCACCGAATCGCCCGGGCCCGTGCAGGTCGAGCTCTGGATGGACGGCGACAGCCCCGACGCGCGCCCGCCCGAACCCGAACCCGAGCCGCCTGCCCAGCCTGAGCAGCCCGAGCCCGAGCCCCAGCCCGAGCCCCAGCCGCCCGCGCCGGCCCCCGAACCCGAACCGGCGCCGCCCCCGCCTGCGCCGCCTGCGCCCCCGCCCGCGCCGCCCGAAGTCCAGCAGCCCGATCCCGAGATCGCGCTGGCCGAGGCGCGCAAGCGCAAGCAGGCCGAGGAAGAGGCGGCCCGCCAGGCCGCCGAGCTCAAGCGCAAGCAGGAGGAAGAAGCCCGCAAGGAAGCCGAACGGCTCAGGCAGGAACGCGAAAAGGCCGAACAGGCCGAGCGCGAGCGGCTGGAGCAAGAGCGCCTGGAAGCCGAAAAGCAGGCCAAGGCCGAAGCCGCCCGCAAGGAAGCGGCCGCCAAGGCGGCCGCCGAGAAAAAGGCCGCCGAGGAAAAAGCCGCAGCCGAGAAGAAGGCTGCCGCGGAAAAGGCGGCGGCCGAGAAGGCAGCGGCCGAAAAAGCCGCTGCGGAGAAAGCCGCTGCCGAGAAGAAGGCCGCCGCGGAAAAAGCGGCTGCCGAGAAGAAGGCAGCCGAGGAAAAGGCCGCCGCTGCCAAGAAAGCCGCGGCGGAAAAGGCCGCGGCCGAGAAAGCCGCCGCCGCCAAGGCTGCCGCCGAGAAGGAGCGGCAGCTGCGCGAAGCCTTGCGCGGCGACGCGCTGGGCGCGGCGGGCCTGCCCGGCGGCACGGCCGACCGCAACCAGGCCGGCGGCGGGCGGGACGACGGCTACGCCGGCCAGGTCCGCGCCTGCATCCGGCCGGGTGTGTCGTATCCGACGCCGCCGCGTTCCGGATCGGCCAATCCGACGGCACAATACCGGGTACAGTTACAAAGAGACGGCTCGGTGGCCGGCGTGGCGCTGACCCGCTCCTCGGGCATCTCGGGCTTTGACCGTGCGGTGGAAACGGGCATCCGGCGCTGCTCGCCGTTCCCGCGTCCGCCATCCGGAAACTATCCGTCCACGATCGAAGTCCTCTATCGCATGTACGACTAGGAGATCGCAGCTCATGACCCCAGCCTATCGCCGCGCGCCTACCGCGCGTCCCCCCGCCCCGGGTCGGGCCGGAACCCGCAGCCTGCTGCGCCTGATGACCGCCCTGCTGATGCTGGCCCTGGCCGCCATGCTCTGGCGGCCGGCCCAGGCCCAGCTGCGCGTGGACATCTCCGGCACCGGCGCCCAGCAATACCCCATCGCGGTGGCCGACTTCACCGGCGATCCCGCCGGCCAGGCGGTCGCCGAAGTCATCCGGGCCGACCTGACCCGCACCGGCCAGTTCCGGCTGATCAACGCCTCGGGCAGCAACCTGACCTCCGAGACGCCGATCGCCTACGACGACTGGCGCAACCGCGGCGCCGACACGGTGTCCTACGGCAGCATCAGCCGCACCGGCGACGGCCGCTATGAAATCCGCTTCCGCCTGGCCGACACGGTGCAGCGCGGCCAGCTCGACGGCGTGGCCTTCTCGGGCACCGAGCGCGAATTGCGGCGCATCGCCCACCAGATCGCCGACCGCATCTACGAAAAGATCACCGGCGTGCGCGGCGTCTTTGCCACCCGCATTGCCTACGTGCTCAAGCAAGGCGGCACCTACGAGCTGCAGGTGGCCGACTCCGACGGCCAGAATCCCCAGGTGGCGCTGCGCTCGCGCGAGCCCATCATCTCGCCCTCGTGGTCGCCTGATGGTTCGCGCCTGGCCTACGTCAGCTTCGAATCGGGCAAGCCCGTGGTGTATTCGCACACCCTGTCGAGCAGCCAGCGCGTGCCCGTGGCCAACTACAAAGGTAACAATTCCGCTCCGTCGTGGTCGCCCGACGGCAGCCAGCTGGCGGTGGTGCTCACGCGCGACGGCCTGTCGCAAATCTACGTGGTCGGGGCCGACGGACAGAACCTGCGCCGGGTGACCCGTTCGCCGCTGATCGATACGGAGCCTGTGTTTGCGCCCGATGGCGGCAGCCTGTATTTCACCAGCGACCGCAGCGGCAGCCCGCAGATCTACCAGACCGGCCTGGACGGCGGCCAGGCCCGCCGCATCACCTTCAATGGCAGTTACAACATTTCACCGCGGATTTCCCCCGATGGAAAAACCCTGCTGTACGTTAGTCGGCGGGATGGTGCATTCCGCATCGCATCACTCGATATTGCGTCAGGCAATGAGACTTTGCTGACCGACGGGCCGGACGACCAGTCTCCCAGTTTCGCGCCCAACGGAATGCAAGTACTATACGCCGCCGTTCAGAACGGTCGGAGTGTGTTGGCCGGGGTATCCAGCGATGGCCGGGTGCGGCAAACTCTGTCCGTGTTGAACGGCGAGGTGCGCGAACCCACATGGGGTCCGTTCACCAACTAAGCCTTACGTAAAACGTGTGAGTCTCTTCTAAAGGAAAATCATGAGATCGCGCATTGCCAAAAGCCTTACCGTCGTTGCTCTGGCGTCCAGCCTGGCCGCCTGCAGCTCCGTGGACCTGGACGATCAAGCCGGCGCCGGTAGTGGCGGCGGCACCGCCGGTATGGGAACGACCGGGGCATCCTCCGGCCAGATCCTGGACCCCTTCAACCCCCAGAGCGTGCTGGCTCAGCAGCGTTCGGTTTACTTCGACTACGACAGCTACACGGTCAAGGAAGAGTTCCGCCCCGTGATCGAGAATCACGCGCGGTATCTCACCGGCAACACGCAGCAGCGCGTCACGATCGAAGGCCACACCGACGCGCGCGGCGGCGCCGAGTACAACCTGGCCCTGGGCCAGCGCCGTGCCGATGCCGTGCGCCGCACGCTCACGCTGCTGGGCGTGAGCGACGCCCAGATCGAGACGATCAGCTTCGGCAAGGAAAAGCCCAGGGCCCTGGGCAACACCGAAGCCGACTACGCTGAAAACCGCCGCGCGGATTTCGTGTATCGCCGCTAAGCCGCTTTGTGGCATGATGCCCGGTACTTCCTGAGCAGTTCGCAGGCGTACCGGGCTTTTTCTTTTCTAGGACCTTGTCCGCCGCCGGGCCGCCACTGGGCAAAAATCTTGGATCTTCAGACCTATGCGCTTTTTCCCTTCCCGACTGTCGCGTAGCGTGCTGGCCGCCGGCGCCGCTGCCTGCGCCCTGGCCGCGCCGCCCGCACACGCCTTCTCCGATGACCAGGCCCGTCGCGCCATTCTCGAACTGCGCGAGCAGATCAAGCAGATTACCGAGCAGAACCAGCGGGCGCGCTTCCAGCTGGCCGACCAGATCGACGCGCTGCAGCTCGAGGTGATGCGGCTGCGCGACCAGGTCGAGCAGGCTTCGCGGCCCACGCCGGTCTCGCCCTCGGGCCAGGGGCCCTCGGGCGAGGAAGCCGCCGCCGACCCGCAGGAGCAAGCCGCCTACGACGGCGCGATCGACCTGTTCCGCCAGGGGCAATACAAGGAAGCCGCCGAGGCCTTGAGCGCCTTCACCACCCTGTATCCCGACAGCGCGCTGGTGCCGACCGCCCGCTTCTACCTGGGCAGCAGCCGCTACGCGCTGAAAGACTACAAGACCGCCATCGCCGACCTGCAGGCCATGGTGCAGCAGGCGCCGGACAATGCGCGCGCGCCCGATGCGCTGCTGGTGGTGGCCGGCAGCCAGATCGAGCTGAACGACCGCGCCGGCGCCAAGGCGACGCTGCAGCGCATCGTGCAGAACTACCCCTCCAGCCCCGCCGCCGAGACGGCGGGCAAGCGGCTGCAGCTGCTCTAGGCCTTGCGGGCCGGCGCGCCGGCCGGCCCCCGCCCGCCCCCCCGGGCACTGCCGCCTTGTCCGCCGCGCCCGGGGGGCTCAGGCCGGCGGCATCAGCCAGATCAGCAGCGCCGCGCCGGCAACCACCAGCAGGATGCCCAGCTTGTCGCGGCCGGTAGATGCCTGGGCAAAGACCTTGCCCGAGAGCCAGTGCGCAAAAAGCACCTCCACCAGCCCCAGCGTGCGCACATTGGCGGCGGCGGTCAGCGAAAAGCCCACGAACCAGCCTTGCGAGGCCGAGGCGCCCAGCAGGCCTCCCAGGATCGACACCCGCCAGGCCTTCAGGCAATTGCGCAGCAGCTCGCGATCGCGCAGCAGCATCCAGCCCATCAGCATCACGGCCTGCATGAACAGCGACCAGGCCAGCGTCCAGCTGGCCAGGACGATGAACGGCGCGCCGGGCGCCTGCAGCATGGCCCCGCGAAAGCCCACGGCCGACAAGGCAAAGAATGCGCCCGAGACCAGGCCGAACAGCACAGGCCGCAAGCCGCCATCCTGCAGCAGGGGCGTGCCGGGCTTGACCGACAGCAGCACCACGCCCACCGTGGCCACCACGATGGCCGCCGCCGCCCCCAGGCTCAGGGGGTCGCCCAGCACCACGAAGGCGAACAGCGCGACCTGGATGGGTTCGGTCTTGGTCCAGGCGGTCACGACGACGAAGGCGCGCTCGCGCATGGCCGCCAGCATCAGGGCGGTGGCCGCGATCTGGCACACCGCGCCGCCGGCCACATAGGCCAGAAAGCCCAGGTTCAGCGCCGGCGGCGCTGCGCCCGTGCCGGCGATAGCCAGGCCCAGGAACAGCAGGGCAAACGGAAAGCCGTAGAGAAAACGCACCTGGGTGGCCCCCAGCGTGCCCAGCTGGGCGGTCAGGCTGCGCTGCACGGCATTGCGGCCGGCTTGCGCGGCGGCGGCCAGCAAGGTGGCGGGTATCCAGATCCAGGTCGGGTCCAAGGCGGGTCTCCATAGGTGCGGCTGCGGGCGCGGTGCCGGTCCGGCCGCGCCGCGCGCCTGCCGGACGGCGCATCCCGCACTGTATGGCCCATCGGCGCGTCCTGGCGGCCCTGGTTGACACAGTGTGTCCTGCGGGGGATAGTTGGCTATCGTGATAGACCTGCCCTTCCGCCTGAAAACCCTGCGCCGCCAGCACCAGCTGTCGCTGGCCGGACTGGCCCAGCGCACCGGCCTGACGCGCAGCTACCTGTCCAAGCTCGAGCGCGGCCTGAGCCGGCCGTCCGAGGCCAGCGCCGGCAAGCTGGCGGCCGCCTATGGGCTGACGCCCGACCAGTTGACCGGCAGCGGGCCGGAAGGCCTGGACGAAGTCGTCAGCGTGGTGCGCGCCCACGAACGCAAGCCGCTGGTGCGCCTGGGCACGGCGCTGGGCTATTCCTACCAGGCCCTGGCCGGCAAGCGCCGGGTGCGGTCCATGCAGCCGGTGCTGGTCGTGCCGCCGCGCGACTTTCCCGCGCGCCAGGCCGCCTCGCCGCATGCCGGCGAGGAGTTCGTGCTGGTGCTCTCGGGGGCGGTCGAGATGGTGGTGGGCAGCCGCAGCCTGCGGCTGGAAACCGGCGACTCGGTGTATTTCGACGCCACCTTGCATCACCGCATGCGCAGCGTCAGCCCGCGCGCGGCCGAAGTGCTGGTGGTGGCCTCGCGCTAGCGAGCCGCCCCGCAAGCCTGCCGGCGGATGCACGGCGGGGCTGCGCATCCGCCGGCGCCCTGCCCTACCAGGCGCTGCGCGAGGTGTGCAGCATATGCAGCGTGATCTTCTGCACTTCGGCGCGGCTCAGTTCGATATGCGCCTTGAGCATGCGCCTGGCTTCGTCGGCGCGGCGCATGAGCAGCGCCCGCAGGATGGCGGCGTGCTCGTCGTAGGTGGCGGTCACGCGCGCGCCCTGGGTGAAGTCCAGCCGGCGCAGGATGCGTATCTTCTCGGTGACCTCCATGTGCATGCGGGCCATCTCGGGATTGCCGGCGGCCGATACCAGCTCGCAATGGAAGGCCTCGTCGTGCCGCGACACCGTGGGGCCGTCGGCCAGCCGCTCGGCCTCGGGCACCAGCCAGAACCCGGCCAGCTCGCGCAGGGCCTGGGGCGGCTCGGTATCGGCCCGCGCGCACAGGCGCTCGACCGCGGCCAGCTCCAGCACGATGCGCACGTCGTACAGGGCGTCGAAATGCTGGAAATCGAACGGCTTGACCTGCCAGCCGTTGCGCAGGTGCACCATGACGAAGCCTTCGCGTTCGAGCCGGTACAAGGCCTGGCGCACCGGCGTGCGGCTCGCGCCCGTGCGGGTCACGACGTCGGCCTCGGTAAAGCGGTCGCCGGGCAGCAGCCGGTAGCCGAACAGGTCGTCCTTGAGCTGGGCATAGACCTGGTCGGCCAGGGTATCGGGGCGCGCCGCCCGGCCCTGCCTCATGCCTGCACCTGCGGCCGGGCCGCGGCCGGGTCGTGGGCGGCCGCCTGGACCCGGCGCGGCTCGGCCTGCGCCGGCGGGCGGCTGGCGAGGTAAGCCCGCCAACCGCCGAATTCGGTGATGTCGGCGGCGCCCTCCAGGCCGCGCGGCTCGCAGATGAAGCCCTTGACCTCGCGCCCGTCCTCCAGGGTGATGGTGCCGATGCCCAGCGGCGCCGGGATCTCGGCCACGAAGGAGCCAAAAGCCTCGGCCGGCACGTCCCACAGCTCCAGCTCGATGCAGGCGCCGACCGGCATGCGGGCCAGGCCCGGCTTGGGCGGCACGGTGCCGGGCAGCGCATACAGGCGGTAATCGCAGGCGCTGCGGCATTGCTCCACGAAAACCGCATTGCGGGAAGTCAGCTGGTGGTTAAGGGGCATGCCGCGCAGGTGCGCGCCGACCACGGCCACGCGTATGGCGCCTGGCCTGGCAGCGCCGGCCCGCGCCGCCACGCCGGGCGGCAGGTCGAAGGCGCGCTGCCAGCGCCGGCCCAGCTCGGCCAGCGCATCGTCGTGCCAGGCCGGCGCGATGAAGGTCACGCCCGCGGGCAAGCCGTCCTCGCGCAGCCCGGCCGGCACCGCCAGGGCCGACAGGTCGGCCAGGTTGGTGAAGTTGGTGTAGATGCCCAGGCGCGAATTGAGCAGCACCGGCTCCTTGCGCAAGGCTTCGATGGTGTAGATCGACGGCGTGGTCGGCACCATCAGGGCATCCACCTGCGCCAGGCGCTGGTGGATGGCGCGCGTCAGCTCGGCCCGGCGGTATTCGGCGCGGAACGCGTCGGTCGCGCTATAGCGCGAGGCCTGCTCGACGATGCCTCGCACCACCGGGTCCACGGCCTGCGGGTCGCGCTCCAGCACGGCCTGCACCACGGTATGGCGCTCGGCCACCCAGGGCCCCTGGTAAAGCAGTTCGGCCAGTTCGGCAAACGGCGCAAAATCGATGGGCACCACCTTCGCGCCCAGTTCGCGCAGCGCCTGGAGCGCCCGCTCGAAATGCGCGCGCGCCAGCTCGTCGCCGAAGAATTCGCATTGGGACGGCACCGCGATGCGCGGCAAGGCCGGCATGACGGCAACCGGCGCGGCCGGACGCGCCCGGCTGTACGGGTCGGCGGCATCGTAGCCGCCGGCCAGATGGGCCACCAGTTGGGCGTCCTGCACCGTCAGCGCGAATACGCTGATGCAGTCCAGGGTGCGGCAGGCCGGCACCGCGCCGCGGCCGCTGAACCAGCCCAGCGTGGGCTTGAGCCCGACGATGTTGTTGAAGGCGGCCGGCACGCGGCCCGAGCCCGCGGTGTCGGTGCCCAGCGAGAAAGGCACCAGGCCGCGCGCCACCACGCTGGCCGAACCGGAACTGGAGCCGCCGCTGACGTAGCGGGCATCGAAACTGTTGGGCACCGGCCCGTGCGGCGAGCGCGTGCCGACCAGGCCCGTGGCGAACTGGTCCAGGTTGGCCTTGCCGACCACGATGGCGCCGGCCTGCTTCAGGCGGCGCACCACCTCGGCATCCTCCTGCGCCGTATAGGCGTAGGCCGGGCAGGCGGCGGTAGTGGGCCAGCCGGCCACGTCGATGTTGTCCTTGACGACGAAGGGGATGCCATAGAGCGGGAAGGCCTCGATGCCCTGGCCGCTGGCCTGCACCCGTTGCGCCAGCTCCCGGGCCTGCTCGGCCAGCGCGGCGGCGTCGGGGCGGTGGATGAAGGCCGGGTCGGCCTGACCGGCGGCCTGGGCGTAATCGGCCAGCACGCTGTCCAGTTCGAGCTTGCCGCTGCGGTAGGCCTGCTGCCACTGGGACAGAGTCCAGCCTGCGCGGGACGGCCCGGCCGGCTCGGCGAGCACGGCCAGCGTATCGCCCGTGACCACGGCCTTGCCGGGCGCGCAGCGCAGCGCGGCGACCACCCCGTCGACCGGCGCGGTCACCGCCAGCTCCATCTTCATGGCCTCGATCACGACCAGCGTATCGCCGGCCTTGACCGCCTGGCCCGGCTCGACCACCACCTTCCAGACGCTGCCGCACATATCGGCCTGCACGGCATGGCCCTGGACCGTTTCCGGCGGCGCGGCCTGCTCGGGCGGCGGCTCGACGGGCAAGGCCGCCTCGTCGGCCTGCCACAGCGCCACCTCGGCCTGGTAGGCGACCTGCTGGCGGCGCGCGAAGGCCTCGATGCTTTGCGCGTTTTCCTGCAGGAAGCGGCGGTACTGGGCGAAATCGAAGACCTCTTCTTCGATGCGCACCCCGGCGCGGCCGGCGCGGAAATCCTCGCGCAGCACGTCCAGCTCGCGCTGGCTGACCGGATAGAAGCGCACCTGGTCGAAAAAGCGCAGCAGCCAGGGCTTGCCGTCCTCGAAGACGGAATTGTCCAGGAACTTGTTCCAGATCGGCAGGGTGCGGCCCACCAGCTGGTAGCCGCCGGGCGAATCCATGCCGTAGATGCACATGTACACCCCGCCTATCCCCACCGTGCCTTCGGCCGTGAAGGTGCGCGCCGGGTTGTACTTGGAGGTGAGCAGCCGGTGGCGCGGGTCCACCGGCACGGCGCAGGGCGCGCCCAGGTAGACGTCGCCCAGCCCCAGCACCATGTAGCTGGCCTCGAACACCACGCGGCGCACGTCCTCGCGCTCGGGCAGGCCGTTGATGCGCTGGATGAAATCGATGTTGTTGGGCAGCCAGGGGGCCTTGGCCCGGACCGTCTCGCGGTAGCGCTGCACGGCGCCCAGCGTGGCCTCGTCCTCGAAGGCCATGGGCAGGTGGACCACGCGCGTGGGCACCTTCAGGGTATCGACATCGGCCAGCGACTGCTCGATCCGCAGCAGGCGCCGCACCAGCTCGCCCTGCCCGATGACGCGGCTGTCGTAGCGGATCTGCAGCGAGCGCACGCCGGGCGAGAGCTCCTGCACGCCGGGCACGGCCGCCGCCTCCAGGGCCTGCATCAGCAGGTGCACGCGCATGCGCAGCGCCAGGTCCAGCACGTTCTGGCCATACTCCAGCAGGATGTAGCCGTCGCCCGCCTGGCGATAGGCCACCGCCGGCCGCGACCCTTCGGCCGGCAGGTGGGCCAGCACCGTTTCGGACAGCCCCGCGGCCCCGGCCGCGCCCTTGCCCTGCACGATCGGCGGCGCGGCCGGGGCCAGCGTCTCGATGGCCCGGTCCTGCGCGGCCTGCAAGGCCACCGCCTGGTCGTAGCCGATGCGCTTGAAGCGGATGCGGTCGCCCGGCTTGACCTGCCCGACCTTCCACAGCTCGGCCTTGGCGATGGTGGCCGGGCACACGAAGCCGCCCAGGCTGGGGCCGTCGCGCGTCAGGATGACGGGGCTGTCGCCGGTGAAGTTGATGCTGCCGATGGCGTATTCGCAATCGTGGATGTTGGACGGATGCAGGCCGGCCTCGCCGCCGTCGGTGCGCGCCCAGGTCGGCTTGGGACCCAGCAGCCGCACGCCCAGGCGGTTGGAGTTGTAGTGCACTTCCCAATCGGTGTCGAAGAAGGTCTCGATGGCCTCGGGCGTGAAGAAATCCGGCGCGCCGTGCGGGCCGTAGAGCACGCCGATTTCCCAATGGCTGCCGTAGGCCGGCACCAGTTCGGGCGGCGCGGGAGCCGGCTCGGCCACCGGCGCGGGCGTGAGCGAGGCCGGCAGGCCCGGCTGGGCCAGCGCCAGCATGTCGCCGGCCCGCAGGATGCGGCCGGCGTGGCCGCCGAACTGCCCCAGCGCGAACGTGGACCGGCTGCCCAGGTACAGCGGCACGTCCAGGCCGCCGCGTACCGCCAGATAGGTGCGGCAGCCTTCGCTGACCCGGCCCAGCGCCAGCGCCTGTCCAGCCCGCACGCCGACCGGCCGCCAGAACGGCACGGGCTCGCCGTCCAGGGTCGCCGGGCACACCCCGCCGGTCAGCGCAATCACCGCCTCGCCGTGGAACCTGAGCGTGGGACCGGCCAGCGTGGCCTCCAGTCCCGCGGCATCCGGATGATTGCCGACGATGCGGTTGGCCAGGCGGAACGCATAGTCGTCCATGGGCCCGGAAGGCGGCACGCCGATGTGCCAGTAGCCCAGCCGGCCGGGGTAGTCCTGCACGCTGGTGTAGGTGCCCGGCTGCACCACTTCGACGGCGTGCGGGCGGAACACGAAATCATCCAGGAAGCGGGTGGACAGCTCGGCGCGCACGAAGCGCGGATCGGCCACGACCTGGCGCAGGTAGTCCAGGTTGGTGGCGATGCCGGCCAGCCGCGTGGCGCCCAGCGCCTGCGACAGCCGCTGCAGGGCCTGCGCCCGGTCCTGGCCGTGCACGATCAGCTTGGCCAGCATGGGATCGTAGAAGGACGGCACTTCGGTGCCGGTGGACACCCAGCCGTCGACCCGCACGCCGTCCGGAAAGAACACGTCGGTCAGCACGCCCGGCGAAGGCTGGAACTGGCGCACCGGATCCTCGGCGTACAGGCGCACTTCGATGGCCGCGCCCTGCGGCGGGCGCGCCAGGGCGTCCCAGTCCAGCGCATCGCCGGCGGCCACGCGCAGCATGCACTCGATCAGGTCCAGCCCCGTCACCGCCTCGGTCACCGGATGCTCGACCTGCAGCCGCGTGTTGACCTCCAGGAAATAGAACGCGTCGCGCGCGGCGTCGTAGATGAACTCGACCGTACCGGCCGAACGGTAGGACACCGACTCGCCCAGCCGCACGGCGGCCTCGTGCAGGGCCCGGCGCGTGGCCTCGGGCAGGCCGGGCGCGGGCGTCTCCTCGATGACCTTCTGGTTGCGCCGCTGCACCGAGCAGTCGCGCTCGCCCAGGGCCACCACCTTGCCCCGGCCGTCGCCGAATATCTGCACTTCCACATGGCGCGCGTCCTGCACGTAGCGCTCGATGAAGGCGCCGCCGTCGCTGAAGAACTGCTTGCCCATGCGCTGCACGGTCTCGAAGGCGCGGCGCAGCGACTGGGCGTCGTCGCAGCGCGTCAGGCCGATGCCGCCGCCGCCCGCGGTGCTTTTGAGCATGACCGGATAGCCGATGGCCTGGGCCTGGGCGATGGCCTGCCCGGCATCGGCCAGCAGGCCGGTGCCCGGCGTCATGGGCACGCCGGCCGCCGCGGCCAGCTCGCGGGCGCGGTGCTTCAGGCCGAATTCGCGCATCTGGCCGGGCGTGGGGCCGACGAAGGCGATGCCGGCCTGCTCGCAGGCCTGGGCGAATTCGGCGCTTTCGGACAGGAAGCCGTAGCCCGGATAGATGGCCTGCGCACCGCTCTGGCGCGCGGCGGCAAGCAGCTTGTCGATGCAAAGATAGCTGTCGGCGGCTTTCTCGCCGCCCAGCGCCACGGCCGTATCGGCCTGCCGCACGTGCGCCGCGTTGCGGTCCGGGTCGGAATAGACGGCCACGCTGCGCACCCCCAGGCGCTTGAGGGTGCGGATGGCGCGCACGGCGATTTCGCCGCGGTTGGCGATGAGGACGGTCTGGAACACGAGGCTCGCTCCTGGGTTGGCTGCCCGCCGGGCAGACAAGGAATCCGCCGGCCCCAGGCCTTGGATTCCTTGTTGTATACAAGTCGTCCTCCAGCCAGAAGCAATTGCCATGCCTGCCCCGCCACGGCGGTCAGCGCGGGCGCACGGCCACCAAGGCATGCCGGGCCCGCGCCGGCATCCGGCGCATGGCCCGGGGCATGCGGCACCAAAGGCGTGCATCGGGCACCACCCTGACGCGGCCGGCGCGCACCGGCCGCCCGGCCCCGATACAATCACCCATCCCTTGCGGCCGGGTGCCGCCCTTTATTCGCAGAGACCTTCATGTTCGAGCACATCGACGCCTATGCCGGCGACCCCATCCTGACCCTGAACGAAGATTTCCAGAAGGACCCGCGCCAGGACAAGGTGAACCTGAGCATCGGCATGTACTTCGACGACGCCGGCCGCCTGCCGGTCATGGCGGCGGCGCGCCAGGCCGAATCGGACATGCTGCGCGAGATCGGCCCGCGCCCCTACCTGCCGATGGAAGGCGCCGCCAACTACCGGCAGGCCGTGCAGCAGCTGCTCTTCGGCGCGGGCCACGAAGCCGTGACCAGCGGCCGGATCGCCACGCTGCAGACCATCGGCGGCTCCGGCGGCCTGAAGGTGGGCGGCGATTTCCTCAAGCGCTATTTCGGCGACTCGCAGGTCTGGGTCAGCGATCCCACGTGGGACAACCACCGCGCCATGTTCGAGGGCGCGGGCTTCGCGGTGCACACCTATCCGTACTTCGACCCGGCCACCGGCGGCGTGGACTTTCCCGCCATGCTGGCGGCCATCGAGGCCC
The DNA here is from genome assembly GCF_037026685.1 of Orrella sp. JC864. Taxonomy (NCBI): domain Bacteria; kingdom Pseudomonadati; phylum Pseudomonadota; class Betaproteobacteria; order Burkholderiales; family Alcaligenaceae; genus Orrella; species Orrella sp. JC864. The sequence goes on from NZ_JBANET010000026.1 coordinate 43,089, forward strand.
TGCCCCGGCGCAGCATCGTGCTGCTGCATGCCTGCTGCCACAACCCCACCGGCGCGGACCTCTCTGCCGCGCAATGGGCGCAGCTGATCCCGGTGCTGCGCACGCGCGAACTCATTGCCTACGTGGATATCGCCTACCAGGGCTTTGGCAACGGCCTGGACGAGGACACGCATGCGCTGCGCGCCATGGCCGAGGCCGGCCTGTCCTTTTTCGTGGCCAGTTCGTTCAGCAAGAGCTTCTCGCTGTACGGCGAGCGTTGCGGGGCGCTGAGCGTGGTGTGCGCCGACCAGGACGAAGCCGCGCGCGTGCTGGGCCAGATGAAGGCCACGGTGCGGCGCAATTATTCCAGCCCGCCGGCCCACGGCAGCCAGATCGTGGCGCGGGTGCTGCTCGATGCCGGGCTGCGCCGGCAATGGGCCGACGAACTGGGGCAGATGCGCACGCGCATCCAGGCCATGCGCGCGGCCCTGCGCGAGGGCCTGTCCCGGCGGCTGCCGGACCGCGACTTCGGCTACTTCACCGAGCAGCGCGGCATGTTCAGCTACACCGGCCTGTCCCCCGCCCAGGTCGATGCCCTGCGCGAGGCGCACGGCGTCTACCTGGTGCGCTCGGGCCGCATCTGCGTGGCCGGACTGAACCGCCACAACGTCGACAAGACCGCCGAGGCGATGGCGGCGGTGATGGCCTAAGGCCGGCGCCGCCTCCTGGGAGGAGGCGCGCCAGCGCCTCGGGCGGGCCTACCGCCGGCCTACGAGCAGGCCCAGCAGGAAGGCGATGCCGGCCACCGTGCCCACCGACTGCAGGGGGCGCGAACGGATGTGGTCTTCTGCGGTATCGACCGCTTCGTGCACGAAACCGCTGGCGATGCCCGCCGCCTCGTCCAGCGACTGGCGGGCCTTCTCGATCTGCGCGTTCAGGCGGGTGCGCAGCGCCTCGATGTCGGTGTCGGCGCCGCTGCGCAGCGTCTCTTCCAGGTCGCTGAGCAGGTTCTGGTAGTTGCTCTTCAGGTCGTCCTGGACCTGGCGCCCCGTGGCGCGCAGCTCGCGGCTGGCGCGGCGGCCCGTTTCCTTGGCGTCCTGGATACCACGGTCCAGGTCGCGTTCGGTGCGTGCAAAAATACCCATGGTTTCACTCTCCTTGCTTGATTGCGCGAGCGATGCATAACGCGTTGCGAGCCAGGGACGCACACGGTCGCGCAAGATAACCGGTAGCGCCATGCCCAGCACGGAACGTACGAAACGATAGCGCCAGGCCGCCAGCGCGGCCAGCGCCGCGCCCAGGCCATAGAGCGCCAGCGCCCCATCGGGCGGCAGCGGCGGCGGCTCGTACCGATAGGCGCGCAGGCGGCTGCGGTCGGCTGCCATGCGCTCGAGCAGCGCAAGGCGTTCTGCTTCCTGTGGGTCGCTCATCGCTGCTCCTCGTCGCGGATCGCCTGCAGGTCCAGTTGCAACTGCTCGCCCAGCGCGGCAAAGGGCGGCTGCTCCTTGAGCACGGCGCGCGCCAGCCACAGCGCCACCAGCGAAAGCAGGAACCAGGCCCCGGCCACCAGCCAGGCCACCTGCACCCGCATGGCCGTCTCCCAATAGGTGACGATGACCGCCACCGATACGAAGGAGGCCGTCACCAGCCCGCAAAAGGCCAGCGCGATGCAGCCCACCAGGCTGCGCACCAGCGCCTTGCGGTATTGCACGATTTCCAGCTTGAGCAGCTCGGCGTAGTCGCTCGCGCGCGCGGCTGCGAACAAGGCAATCGCCCGGGCCCTGGCGATGCGTCCCAGCATCCGTGACATGAGGCCTCCCTAGAACGTGATCGGCGCGTGCCCAGGCACGAGCCAGTCCCCACATTATGGCGGCAGCGCGGCGGCGCGCCATATATCCGATTGCAATAATCTGCTAGCCGATGGCTCGGGCTGCCAAAACGCGGCCACACGTGTCCAATTGCTACCAAAGCGCCCTTATCTGTCCCGAAATCGGGGACGAATAAAGTAACATCGCCGTGCTCCCATTGCCCCGGCCCGCCTTGCGCGAGGACAGCGCGCCCCTGCCTTTTCGCGCCCGCCCCGCCCGGCTTGCACACCAGAGACGACCGACCATGCTCGTACAGTCCAAGCGGATCACCGCCATCCATGTCGCCATCGTACTGATCACCGCGGCGGTGTTCCTGACCGACACGCTGACGCGCCTGGGCATCCAGGTATGGGTGTTCTACATCATTCCGCTGGCGCTGACCTCGATGCAGAGCAACCGCAACCTGCCGGTGGGCCTGGCGCTGGTCCAGGCGAGCCTGATGGCGGCCGGCTACGTGCTGGGCATGCGCGAGGGGCAAGCACTGCCCCTGGTGCCCGCGATGAACCGCAGCTTCGGCATCCTGACGATCATCGGCGTGGCCTATATGGCCCGCCAGGTCATCGTCGAGCGCAACCGCATCGCGCGCATACTGTGGCTGCAGGAAGGCGAGAACGCCGTGGGCACCAGCCTGTTCGGCGAGCAGAAGGTCGAGGAGATCGGCAACAACGCGCTGCAGGCCCTGGCCCGCTACACCGACGCGCAGGTGGGCGTGCTGCACCGCGTGGACCGCAAGGGCCTGCAAGCCATCGGCCATTACGGCTGCACGCCGGACGAGGCGCGCGGCGCCGTGGGCCTGACCGCCGAGGTGGCGCGCCAGCCCACCCCCATCGTCGTCACCGACCTGCCCGAGGACTACCTGCGCGCCAGCTCCGCCGTCGGCAGCGCCAAGGTGGGCAGCCTGCTGATCGCGCCCATCCTGAGCGAAGGCCGGCTGGCCGGGGTGATCGAGCTGGGCTACCTGCGCCCGCGGGGCCGGTTCGAGGACGAGCTGGAGCTGATCCGCCAGGTGTCCGAGAACGTGGCGACCTCGCTGCGCTCGGCCGCCTACCGCGAGCACCTGAAGGAGCTGCTGGAGGAAACCCAGCGCCAGAGCGAGGAGCTGCAGGCGCAGCAGGAAGAACTGCGCGTCTCCAACGAAGAGCTGGAGGAACAGAGCCGCGTGCTGCGCGAGTCGCAGGCGCGCCTGGAGAACCAGCAGGCCGAGCTGGAGCAGACCAACGTGCAGCTAGAGGAGCAGACCCAGCGCCTGGAGCGCCAGAAGCGCGAGCTGCTCGATGCGCAGCGCGCGCTGGAGATCAACGCCAGCGAGCTGTCGCGCGCCAACCGGTACAAGTCCGAGTTCCTGGCCAATATGTCGCACGAACTGCGCACGCCGCTGAACAGTTCGCTGATCCTCTCGCAGATCCTGTCCGAGCCGCGCGCGGCCGAGCTGCCGCCCGAGCAGGCCCGCAAGTACGCCAAGACCATCCACGACGCCAACAACGACCTGCTGGCGCTGATCAACGACATCCTGGACCTGTCCAAGATCGAGGTCGGCCACGTCGAGATCGATCCGGCGCCGGCCACCATCGCCGGGCTGATCGAGCCGGTCAAGCAGCAGTTCGAACCGATCGCCGCCGAAAAGCAGGTGGCATTCGAGGTGCACATCCAGCCGGGCACGCCCGCCTCGCTGGTGACCGACCACGTGCGCCTGCAGCAGGTGCTCAAGAACCTGCTGTCCAACGCCTTCAAGTTCACCGACCGGGGCAGCGTCAGGCTGGAGGTCTCGCGCAGCGCCGGGGACCGCGTCGCCTTCGCCGTGCGCGATACCGGCATCGGCATCCCGCCGGCCCAGCAGGACGTCATCTTCGAGGCGTTCCGCCAGGCCGACGGCACCACCAGCCGCAAGTACGGCGGCACCGGGCTGGGCCTGTCGATCTCGCGCGAGCTGACCCGCCTGCTGGGCGGCGAAATCCACGTCGAAAGCGCCCCGGGCGTAGGCAGCACCTTCACCGCCGAGGTGGCCATCGACCTGAACACCGTCGCACGCGCGCCCAGGCAGGACGAAGTGCCGGCCGTGCAGGCGGCCGAGCCGGCGGGCCGCCCGTCCCGGGCGGCTGCGGGAGCGCGGCCCGCCGCACGCCAGGCCGGCGCCGCCCCGGCCGGACCGGCGCCAGGGCAGCCGCACGCGCCGGCCACCATCGACGACGACCGCGGCCGGCGCCACCGCGACAGGCTGATCCTGGTGGTGGAGGACGACGAACATTTCGCCTCGGTGCTGTACGAGCTGGCCCACGAGCTGGGTTTCGACTGCATCCATGCCAGCAGCGGCGAGCAGGCCATCCGCCTGGCGCGCGAGAACCAGCCGCACGGCATCCTGCTGGACGTGGGGCTGCCGGACCAGTCGGGCCTGTCCATCCTGGAGCAGCTCAAGCGCGATCCGGCCACGCGCCACGTGCCCATCCACGTGCTGTCGGTCAGCGACCACACCCAGACGGCGCTGGAACTGGGCGCGGTGGGCTACGCCCTCAAGCCCGTGGCGCGCGAGGAGCTGGTCAGCGCCTTTCGCAAGGTCGAGGAAAAGCTGCAGGCGCGTCCGCGCCGCATCCTGGTGGTCGAGGACGATGCGACCCTGCGCGAGAACATCGGCCTGCTGCTGCAGGCCGACGATATCGAGATCACCACCGCCGGCACGGTCGCCGAGGCGCTGCACCACGTGGCCGCCAACACCTTCGACTGCATGGTGATGGACCTGATGCTGCCGGACGCCTCGGGCTACGAGCTGCTCGAACAGATGGCCGCGGGCCAGAAGTACTCCTTCCCGCCGGTCATCGTGTACACCGGCCGCCACCTGACCCGCGCCGAAGAGCAGAAGCTGCGGCGCTACTCCAAGTCCATCATCATCAAGGGCGCCAAGTCGCCCGAGCGGCTGCTGGACGAAGTGACGCTGTTCCTGCACCGGGTCGAGTCCTCGCTGCCGGCCGACCAGCGCCAACTCCTGCAGCAGGCCCGCCAGCGCGATACGGTATTCGAGAACCGCCGGATCCTGCTGGTGGAGGACGACGTGCGCAACATCTTCGCGCTCTCGAGCATCCTGGAGCCGCTGGGCGCCAAGCTGGTGATCGCGCGCAACGGCCGCGAGGCGCTGGAACAGGTCGAGAAGGACCCGGACCTGGACCTGGTGCTGATGGACCTGATGATGCCCGAGATGGACGGACTGACCGCCACGCGCGCCATGCGCCGCCGCCCCGAGCTGTCCAAGCTGCCCATCATCGCGCTGACCGCCAAGGCCATGCCCGACGACCGCCGCAGCTGCCTGGAGGCCGGCGCCAACGACTACATCGCCAAGCCCATCGACGTGGACAAGCTGGTTTCGCTGTGCCGCGTCTGGATGCCCAAGTAAAGCGCCGCCGCCATGAAGCCGGTCTTCGACATCGAGCTCAAGCTGCTGCTGGAAGGCGTGTACCTGCGCTACCAGCACGACTTTCGCAATTACTCCATCGCCTCGATGCGCCGGCGCATCCAGCAGGCCATGGAGCGCTTCGAGTGCGAGTCGGTCTCGCACCTGCAGCACAAGGTGCTGCACGAGCCGGCCGTGTTCGCCCAGATGTTGCAGTATTTCACCGTGCAGGTCAGCGAGATGTTCCGCGACCCGGCCTATTTCCGTACCCTGCGCGAGGAGATCGTGCCGGTGCTGCGCACCTACCCGTCGATCAAGGTGTGGGTGGCCGGGTGCAGCAGCGGCGAGGAAGTCTGGTCGCTGGCCATCCTGCTGCTGGAGGAAGGGCTGCTGGACCGCGCCATCATCTACGCCACGGACATCAACCCCGAGGCCCTCAAGGCCGCCGAGTCGGGCATCTATCCGCTCAGCCGCATGGCGCAGTTCAGCGCCAACTATCACGAGGCTGGCGGCACCGGCTCGCTGGCGGACTACTACATCGCCGACGCCGAAGATGCGATCTTCAGCCGCTCGCTGCGCAAGAACATCGTGTTCGCCGACCACAGCCTGGCCACCGACAGCGTGTTCTCCGAGGTGCACCTGGTTTCCTGCCGCAACGTGCTGATCTACTTCAACCGCGAGCTGCAGGACCGGGCGGTGACGCTGTTCGACGAAGCCCTGGTGCATCGCGGCTTCCTGGGGCTGGGCAGCAAGGAGAGCCTGCGCTTTACCGCCCTGGCCGAACGCTACGTCGAGTTGCGGGCCGGCCAGAAGGTATACCAGCGGCTATGAGCGCGCCCGACCGCCCCCAGCGCGAAGGCCGGAGCGCGCAGCGCGAAGCCAGGCCAGCCCGCGCGGCCGCGGGCATCGAGCTGGTGGCCATGGGCGCCTCGGCCGGCGGTGTCGAGGCGCTGGGCGTGCTGCTGGCGGGGCTGCCGGCAGGGTTTCCGGCGGCGGTCGCCATCGTGCTGCATATCCCGCCCGACCGCGCCAGCCTGCTGGCCGAACTCTACGAGACCCGCTGCGCGCTGCCCATCAAGGAAGTGGAGGACAAGGAGGCCGTCGAGCCCGGCCACGTCTATTTCGCCGCTCCGAACTATCATATGCTGATCGAGCCGGACCGCAGCTTTGCGCTGTCCTGCGACGAACCGGTCAACCATTCCCGCCCATCCATCGACCTGCTGATGGAATCGGCCGCCTGCGCCTACGGCGAGCGGACGCTGGGCATCGTGCTGACCGGCGCCAGCGCCGACGGCGCGCAAGGGCTGGCCTGCATCCGCCGGCAAGGCGGCATGGCCTGGGTGCAGGACCCGGACGAGGCCAGCGCCGCGGTAATGCCGCGCGCAGCGATCGAGCTGGCCGGCGCCGACCGCATCCTGACCCTGCGGGAAATGGCCGCCGGCCTGGCCCGGTTGGCGGACGATCCCCCTTCTTTGCTCTAGCGTAGACCCTGTGAAAACTATGAAAATCAACGTACTGGTCGTGGACGACGTGGCGCAGAACCTCACCGCCATCGAGGCCCTGCTGGCGCGCCCCGACATCACGGTGCTCAAGGCCGACTCGGGCACCGCGGCGCTCGAGCTGCTGCTCACGCACGAAGTCGCCCTGGCGCTGATCGACGTGCAAATGCCGGGCATGGACGGTTTCGAGCTGGCCAATCTCATCCGCGGCAGCGACCGCACCCGCAACACGCCGCTGATTTTCCTGACCGCCGCCTCGCGCGAGCAGCAGACCAGCTTTCGCGGCTACGAGGCCGGCGCGGTGGACTTCCTGTACAAGCCCATCGACCGCCAGGTGCTGCTCTCGAAGGTCAACGTCTTCGTCGAGCTCTATACCCAGCGCAAGCAGCTGGCCTCGCAGCTGGAGGCCTTGCAGCAATCGCTGCACATCAACGAGATGTTCGCCGCCGTGCTGGGCCACGACCTGCGCAACCCGCTGTCGGCCATCACCAGCGGCGCCGGCCTGCTGCGCCGCCTGTCCGACGATGCCAAGGTCCAGTCGATCGCCCAGCGCATGGAGGCCAGCGCCCAGCGCATGGCGCGCATGGTCGACCAATTGCTGGACGTCGCGCGCATCCGCTCGAACGGCCTGGCGCTGCGGCTGCAGCAGACCGACTACGCCGAGCTGTGCCGGGGCATCGTCGACGAACTGGTCAGCGCCTCGCCCGACCGCCAGGTGCAGCTGGAAGTGCGCGACGACGTGCGGGGCCGGGCGGACGTGGACCGCCTCTCGCAGGTGATCTCCAACCTGGTGGGCAACGCACTGCAGCACGGCGAGCCGGGCCATCCCGTGCAGCTGTGCGTGGACGGCGGGCGGCCCGAACGCATCACCATCATCGTGCAGAACCAGGGCGTGATTCCCGAATCGCACATGCCGCACCTGTTCGAGCCTTTCCGCGCAGGCGTGGACGGGCTCTCGCGCGAGGGCCTGGGACTGGGGCTGTACATCGTCAAGCAGTTCGTCGATGCGCACGGCGGCAAGGTCACCGCCCGCTCGGACGCGCGCACGGGCACGGTATTCGAGCTTGCGCTGCCCCGATGAAACCGGCGGGCGCGCACGCTGCGCCCGCTGCCTGCGCCCCGGCGCGCACTGCCTGTGCCCGCTGCTGCCGTCCCTGGCCAACCGCACGCCGGTGCTGATCCTGCAGCATCCGCAGGAACGCCGCCATGCGCTGAACACCGGGCGTCTGGCGGCGCTGGGCCTGCAACAGGCCAGGCTCGAATGCGGCCTGCGCTTTGACCCGGCCCTGTGGCTGCGACCGGGCCTGGCGCCGGCCCTGCTTTTTCCCGGTCCGCAGGCCCTGCCGCTTGCGGCCGGCACGCTGCCGCCGCCCGGCGAACTGCTGCTGGTGGTGCCCGACGCCACCTGGCGCCATGCGCGCAGCCTGATCCACCATAACCCCGCGCTGGCCGCGCTGCCCCGCCTGGCCCTGCCGGCCGGCCCGCCCGGCGGCTACCGGGTGCGCAAGGCGCCCGGCCCCCAGGCCCTGTCCACCGTGGAGGCGGTGGCCCGCGCGCTGGACGTGCTGGACGCGCCGGCCCGCCACGATGCGCTGCTGCGGCCCTTCGAGGCCCTGGTCCAGGGGCAGATCCAGGCCATGGGGCCGCAGGTCTATGCCCGCAACTACCCCGGCGCGGACGCGGGCGCACGCCGCGGCCTCTCGTAAACCCGCATGGCGCAAGCCTGGCAGCGGGTTTCGATCGGAAACAAAAAAGGTAATATTGCACGCTTGGCGCCCGAACCGGCCGCCCGCCCGCGCCCTAGACGCACCCGGGACGCGGCCGTCGGCAGACAGCGCCGTGACAGACAAGAGACCAAAGGGTGGTGTCAATCATGAAATTTCATCTCAAGAACGCGGCAGCCGCGCTGCTTGCCGCAAGCCTGCTTCCGGCCGCCTACGCCGCCGACATCAAGATCGGCGTGGCCGAGGCGCTGTCCGGCGGCGCCGCCCAGTACGGCATCTCGATCCGCAACGGCTTCCAGCTGGCCGCGGAAGAAGTCAACGCCGCCGGCGGCGTGAACGGCAACAAGCTGGTGCTGGTCATCGAGGACGAGCAGGGCCGCAAGGAAGAGGCGATCAACGTCTTCAACAAGCTGATCAACAAGGACCGCGTCCTGATGGTCTTCGGCCCCACGCTGTCGAACTCGGCGCAGGCGGCGCACCCGATCGCGCAGCGGTTCAAGACCGTGGCCTTCGGCACCTCCAATACCGCCGACGGCATCACATCGATCGGCGACTACATCTTCCGCAACTCGGTCACCGAGGCCGACGTGCTGCCGGCCACCATCCAGAAGGTCAAGGAAAAGACCGGCCTGAAGAACGTGGCGGTGCTCTACGGCAACGACGACGTCTTCACCAAGAGCGGCTACGACAACTTCAAGAAGGCGCTGGACGACCAGCAGATCCCCATCACCACCACCGAGACCTTCGCCAAGGGCGACGTGGACTTCAAGGCGCAGCTGACCAAGATCCGCGGCACCAACCCCGACGCGCTGGTGCTCTCGGCGCTGCTGGCCGAAGGCGCGCCCATCATGGTGCAGGCCCGCCAAGTGGGGCTGAACGTGCCGGTGATCGGCGGCAACGGCATGAACTCGGTCAAGATCTTCGACCTGGCAACGGGCAACGCCTCGGACAACCTGTGGATCGGCAGCCCCTGGTCGATCGAGAACCCCTCGCCGGAGAACACCCGGTTCATCGAAGCCTACCGGGCCAAGTACAATGGCGCGCCGGACCAGTTCGCCGCCCAGGCCTATGATGCCTTCTACATCGTCGTCGAGGCGCTCAAGAAGGTCAAGCTCAGCGGCGACCTGGCAGCCGACCGCACCGCGCTGCGCGATGCCTTGCCCGACGTCCAATGGACGGGGGCGACCGGTCCCTTCAAGTTCCGCCAGGCCATGGGCCGCAATGGCAAGCCGGCCGGCTACGACGCCGACCAGGCCCCCATCGTGAGCGTGACCAAGGACGGCAAGTACGCCATCGTGGAGTAAAACGCCCCCACGCTGCGCCTAACGGCTCGCTGCCCCCAGGGCAGCTTTTGCCGTGGGTCGGCCCGGCGGCAAAAGGAACCGTTGCCGCCCCCTAGGCGGCAACGGCGCCTTGCGAACGACGCGCGCGTTCGCAAGGCGTTTTGATTTGGAACGAACCCATCATGCTGGAACAACAACTTATCAACGCCATGGCGCTGGGCTGCGTGTACGCGCTGTTCGCGCTCGGATTCACGCTGGTCTTCGGCGTGCTGGGGGTGATCAACCTGGCCCATGGCGCGGTCTTCATGGTGGGGGCCTACGCGGCGCTGACCGTCATCGCCTATCTCGAGCTGCCGCTGTGGGCCGGCCTGGTGGCCGCCTTCCTGGTGGCCGGCGCGGTCGGGGCGCTGATCGACTTCCTGGTGCTCAAGCCGCTGCGCCGCCGCAATGCCCCGCACCTGATCCCGATGATCGCCACCATCGGCGTGGGCATCATCCTGAACAACACCGTGCAGGGCATCTTCGGCGCCAACAACCTGCGCTTTCCGCACGGAACCGTTCCCGAACAGGCCATCGAGATCGGCCACCTGCACGTCACGGCCATCGAACTGGGCATCATCCTGGTCTCCTTCGTGCTGATGGCGGTGCTGATGGTCATCATGCGCCGCACTCAGTTCGGCCGCGCGCTGCGCGCCATCGCCGAGTCGCCCAAGGCCGCCTGGCTGCTGGGCATCAACGTCGAGCGCCTGTTCCTGACCACCTCGTTCTTCGCGGCGGCGCTGGGCGGGGTGGCCGGCGTGCTGATCGGCCTGTACTCGAACGCGCTGTTCCCGCTGATGGGCCAGCCCATGCTGCACAAGGGCATCGCGGTCATCATCCTGGGCGGCATGGGCGACATCCGCGGCGCCATGCTCGGCGGGCTGTTCCTGGGCTTTGCCGAAGTGCTGTCGGTGGCCTACATCGGCTCGACCATGCGCGACGCCGTGGCCTTCGGCCTGCTGTTCCTCATCCTGCTGGTCCGGCCCCAGGGGCTGTTCGGCAAAGTCGTCCAACGCAAGGCCTGACGCAACATGGATTTCGATAGCTTCTGGGCCATCTACGGCAACCTCATCCTGTCGCTGGGCACCAATTCCCTGCTGGCGCTGTCCATCTGGCTGACGCTTTCCTGCGGCATGCTGGCCATGGCCAACGCCGCCTTCATGGGTATCGGGGCCTATACCGCCTCGATTCTCACGCTGAACTACGAGGTGTCCTTCCCCCTGGCGCTGGCCTGCGGCATGGTCACGCCCGCGCTGGTGGCGGGCATCATCGCGCTGCCCACCCTGCGCCTGTCGGGCGTCTACCTGGCCATGGCCACGCTGGGATTCGGCGAGGTCGTGCGCATCACCATCCTGAACACCGAGTCCTGGACGGGCGGCGCCCTGGGCCTGAACGGCATCCCGCAGCTCACCCAGTGGTGGCACGTCGTGCTGGCGCTGGCGGTGGTGCTGTTCGTGCTGTGGCGGGTGCGCCGCTCCAAGGTCGGCCGCGCCTTCGACGCCATCCGCGGCGACGAGACCGCCGCGGGCCTGATGGGCATCGACGTGCGCTCGGCCAAGACGCTGGCCTTCGTGGCCGGCGCGGTGATCGCCGGGCTGGCCGGCGGCCTGAACGCGCACCTGACCTTCTTCATCGGCCCGAGCGAATACGGCTTTGACCGCGGCGTGGAGATCCTTACGATGGCCATCCTGGGCGGCATCAACAGCCTGGCCGGCCCGGTGCTGGGCGCCTTCATCATCACGCTGCTGCCGGAAGTGCTGCGCGGCTTTGCCGACTTCCGCCTGGTGGTCAACGGGCTGATTCTGGTGCTGATCGTGCTGTTCCTGCCGCAAGGCATCTGGGACCCGCACCGCTACGCGCGCTGGATGGGCAAGAAGGGGGGCCGCCGCCATGCTTGAGCTGAAGAACATTTCCAAGAGCTTCGGCGGCCTGCACGTGCTGCAGGACGTCAACGTCTCGGTGCCGCAAGGCGCGATCTACGGCCTGATCGGGCCGAACGGCGCGGGCAAGACCACGGTGTTCAACCTGATCACGGGGTTGCTGCCGCCCTCGGGCGGCAGCATCGAGTTCGAGGGCCGCAGCATCCTGCGCAAGCGTCCGCACGAGATCACCCGCACCGGCATCGCGCGCACCTTCCAGAACATCCGCCTGTTCAAGGAGATGACGCTGCTCGAGAACGTCGTGGTGGGCGCGTACCGCCACATGGACTATGGCTACGCCAGCCTGCTGCTGTCGCTGCCGCGCTACCGCGAACACGAGCGGCGCGCCCGCGAGCGCGCGCTCGAGCTGCTGTCCTGGATGAAGCTCGAACACAAGGCGCACGACCTGGCCGACAACCTGTCCTACGGCGAGCAGCGCCGGCTGGAGCTGGCGCGCGCGCTGGCCACCGAACCGCGCCTGCTGCTGCTGGACGAGCCGGTGGCCGGCATGAACACCAGCGAGCGGGCCGAGCTGATGCGCGAGATCGTCGCCATCCGCGACCGCGGCTATACCATCCTCATGATCGAGCACGACATGCGCTTCGTGATGGGGCTGTGCGAGACCATCGCGGTGCTCAATTTCGGCAAGATCATCGCCTGCGGCACGCCCGAGGCGATCCGCAGCAACGAACAGGTGATCGAAGCCTACCTGGGCCGCGAGGAAGAAGAGGAAACGCAATGAGCGCCTTGCTGGAAGTCCGCGGGCTGGAAGTCAACTACGGCCACATCGAGGCCGTGCGCGGCATCGACATCGACCTGAACGCCGGCGAAATCACCGCGCTGGTGGGCGCCAACGGCGCCGGCAAGTCCACCACCCTGCTGGCGCTGTCGGGCCTGCTGCCCAAGGCGCGCGGCACGATCCGCTTCGACGGCGAGGACATCTCGCGCCTGTCGCCCAGCGAGATCGTGGCGCGCGGCATCGTGCAGGTGCCCGAGGGCCGCGCCATCCTGACCACCATGACGGTGCGCGAGAACCTGGAGCTGGGCGCCTACCGCCGGGGCCTGAAGGACGCCGCGCAGGATCTCGAATACGTGTTCAACCTGTTTCCGCGCCTGCAGGAGCGCCTGGACGGCCTGGCCGGCAATCTCTCGGGCGGCGAGCAGCAGATGCTGGCCATCGGCCGCGCGCTGATGGCCAAGCCGCGGCTGCTGCTGCTGGACGAACCTTCGATGGGCCTGGCGCCCATCGTGGTGCAGGAAATTTTCCGCTCCTTGCGCGCCATCAACCAGGACGGCCTGACGCTGTTCCTGGTCGAACAGAACGTGCGCCAGGCGCTCCGAGTGGCCCAGCACGGCTACGTGCTGGAGAACGGCAGCATGGCCCTGTCGGGCACGGGCCGCGAACTGCTCGACCATCCTCGCGTGCTGGAGGCCTACCTGGGCGCCTGAAGGCGGCCGGCGGCTCCCGCGCGCTTTCGACGACAACCGCAGCATAGAAGGAATTTCCGGCGTGTTTCCCCAACGACTGACCGATGGCTACCAGGCCTTCCTGCAAGGCCGCTTCGAGAAAGAACGTGAACGCTACCGCCACCTGGCCGAGCGCGGCCAGCAGCCCGAGATCCTGGTGATCGGCTGCTGCGACTCGCGCGTCTCGCCCGAAGTGATCTTCGACGCAGGCCCCGGCGAGCTGTTCGTGGTGCGCAACGTGGCCAACCTGGTGCCGCCCTACGAGCCGGACACCGACTCGTACCACGGCACCAGCGCGGCCATCGAGTTCGCGGTCAACGGCCTGCAGGTCAAGCACATCGTCGTCCTGGGCCACGCCTCGTGCGGCGGCATACGGTCCTTCTACGACAGCGCCAAGCCCCTGTCGGCGGGCGATTTCATCGGCAAGTGGATGTCGCAGATCCAGCCGGCGGCCGAACGCCTGGACCTGAAGGGCCCGGACGACGCCAGCAACCTGCGCCGCCTGGAACTGGCCGTGGTCGAACACAGCCTGCGCAACCTGATGACCTTCCCCGGCATCCGGCGTCGCGTCGAGGCCGGCGAGCTGGAACTGCACGGCACCTACTTCGGCGTGGCCACGGGCCTGCTGTTCATCCGTGACCCCCAGACCGGCGAGTTCTCCCCATGCGTGGAGATGCAGTAGCGTGGGGCTGTGGGAGGTTGACTGGGTGGTGGGTCATTGGGTTGTTGGGTCGGGGCGGCTTTCTTGACGGCCGGCGTGCTGAGTCGTGTGATCGCAACACCGCCGGCAGCCTGGTTCTTCTTGCCTGCTTGCCCCACGCCGGTTGAAAAGAGAAAGATCTTGCGGGGCCGTTCGCCAGGGGTTGCGCGAGGCAACCCCTGACGAACATTCGACCGCCGCTTATGAGGGGTAGGGGCAGCGGGGCAGGCCCGAAGATTTCAAGGCTGGGGCGGACGCGTTGGGTGTGAAGCCGCTGGCACGCCTCGGGGCGGAAGGGATAAAGGCGATCTGGTCGCTACGCTGATGACGCT
>NZ_JBANET010000027.1:0-51990 GCF_037026685.1 Orrella sp. JC864
GGTTTTTTCTTTCCGGGGATGGCCAAAGATGCCCAGCACAATTCAGCGTTTTTTTCAGCGCTGCCTTTGTGGGTGTCAGCAAAGCACCAGCATCGAATGCCGCTGCTGGGAAGGTCGGCTAGATCGAGGCAGGGATGCAGCATAACGGGTCGTTCGAAGCGAACACGCAGCGACATCTAGGCCTGGCCTTGGCGGCTGGCATGAACACTCCCATCTTTTGGGCAGAGCCGATCCCGGCCAAGCCGGGATCGGCCGCGGCGTGCCGTACAACGCGCGGCCTGCGGGCACGGCGCATCGGTGGAAGGGTTTTGGCCGGAATGCAATCACCGGCCCATATCCGGCCTGCTTCAACTTAAAAGGCCCGGGCCCGGTTCAAACCGGGCCCGGGCCTTGAACAACCGGGCTTTGCAAACTGCCCGGTTTCCCGGGTCAGTCTGCCGTCATAACGAGGCCGCCAACCACAGCGCCCCGATCATCACCACGCCCGAGCCGAACAGCGTCACCATGGTGTAGCCGAGGATGTCGCGCATCTTCAGTCCGGCGATGGCCAGGATGGGAAGCGCCCAGAACGGCTGCAGCATGTTGGTCCATTGGTCGCCATAGGCCACGGCCATGATGGCGATGGCGGGATCCACGCCGAGCTGCTGGGCGGCATCGAGCATGATCGGGCCTTGGACCGCGAACTGGCCGCCGCCCGAGGGCACGAAGAAGTTGACGATGCCCGCCGACAGGAAGGCCAGGATGCCGAAGGTCTGCGGCGTCGAGATGGCCACGAAGGCACTCGAGAACAGGGCGATCAGCCCGGTGTGCTGCATGATGCCCAGGATGCCCGCGTACAGCGGAAACTGCAGCAGGATTTCTCCCACGCTGCCCGCGGCGTTTCGGGTCAGGTGGATGAGCTCGAATACGTTCCGGGTGAAAAGCAGCACCAGGGCCAGCAGGGACCAGTTGACGATATCCAGCGTGATGCTGCCGCCCCGGGCGAAGTGGATGACCAGGTAAGCGAGCAGCGCCAGGCCGAAAACGAACACCAGGATCCTGGATGCGTCCATGCGGTCGCCGGGCGTCAGGACCTCGTATTTCGCCTCGCTGTGCTCCTCGGATCCGACATCCGCGGGCAGTTCGTAGACGCGCGATCCGTCCTTGGGGGCGACCAGCCAGAACAGCGCGGCGCAGACGACGATGACCAGGATGGCCGCGATGATGTTCCACGACGCGAAGATCGTTTCCGATACCGGGATGGTGCCGCCGCCCAGCGCATTGGACAGGAAAGAGCCCGCGGTGGCGGCCGTCAAGGGCCCCGACCCGGAATAACCCATGTGCCAGACGATGAAGCCCGAATATCCCGCGGCCACCAGCAGCGGGAAATGCAGCTTGATGCCCCGCTCGCGGCCCTGCACGGCGATTTCACGCGCCAGCACGGCGCCGGCGATCAGCCCCAGGCCCCAGATGAAAAAGCACAGCACGGCGCTGATGACAAAAACGAACATGTAGGCGGTTGCCGGCCGCGACGGCACGCGCGCCAGGGCGATGAGGACCTTCCGGACCGGCCCGGTATTGGCCAGGATGTGGCCCAGCAGCAGGATCAGGCACATCTGCGTCATGAACGCCAGGATGCCGGACAGGCCGTTGCCCCAGAACCTGACGATATCCGTGGGCGCGGTGTCGGTCAGGGCAAGGGCCATCAGGGCCACGATGAGGGTCAGGGCCATGGCGAAGGTCATCGCCGATGGAATCCACCGTTCCAGGAAGTTGTTGACCGGCCCCATCAGGCCCGATGACCTGGCGCCGGCTTGGTTGTTGTGCTGAGACATGTTTGTGCCTTGTGATTATCTGGATGCTGAAAATTCACTTGCGGACCGAAGATTAATCGATCCGCTCCCCTGTTTGTGAATCAACGTTGTGGCGGCCAAGTCCTCCTGTGCTGTGCGCGGATCCGCAAATCGTGCGTCCCCGCTATTTTGGTCTACGTTTCGTGGCACTTCAAATGTCAAGCACGAGGTCGGACGCGGGTACGGCCTGGCAGGCCAGGCATATCGACGGATCCTCCGGTTCGGCGCCGTGCAGGTGGCGCACCTGCCCCGAGACGACCCTGACCGCGCAGCTTTCGCATTGCCCGACCCGGCACCCGCTGGGCACGGACAGCCCCAGGCTCTCCGCGAATCCCAGCAAGGTGCCGCGCTCGGCCGTCCATTGCGCCTTGGCATTGCCCGACCTGCTGAAACGGACTTCGAACCGCGCCGTGCCGCCAGGATCGGGGGCGGCAGGCGAGCGGAATATCTCGCTGAAGATGTCGAACGCCGGCACGCCGCGCGCGCACAAGCCCTGCCGGATGCTATCCATCATCGCGGGCGGGCCGCACATGTAGAAACGCGCCCGGGCTTGGATCAGGCTGTCGGGCACCACGTGGGCGCCCAGCACTTCGCGCGGGTCGGGGTCGCTGGCCAGCGGGTCGCCGTAGTAATCCCTGACGGTCAATCGAGGCAGCTGCCCGCAAAGCTGCTGCAAGCGGTCGCCGTACGCCCGGGTGTGCCGGTTGCGGTTGGCGTAGTGCAGCCAGACTTCGGGCGCGTGCGCCGCGCCTGCCAGCGATTCGAGATAGGACAGGAAGGGCGTGATGCCGATGCCGCCGGCGAAAAGGACGATGGGCTGCGCAGAGGTTTCGGGCAGGACGAAGGAGCCGCTGGGCGCGCCCACCTTGACGGCCGAGCCCACGCGGGCGTTCGCATGCAGGTGGCCCGACATCGCGCCTTCCCAGGCTTGCCCGGCGTCGTCCCGGCCGCGTTGGTGGCGCACGGCGATCCGGTAGCTGCGCCGCGCGGGCAGCCGCGCCGGGCCGATCAGCGAATAGCTGCGCACCATGGCGCCGCCATCGTCCTGGGGGACTTCGATGGTGATGTGCTGGCCGGGGCGGTAATCGGGCAGCACGCCGCCATCCTGCGGCGAGAGCGTCAGTTCCAGGACGCCTTCGGCAACGTGGTCCAGGGCGTCGATACGGAAGTCGCGCCGTCCCGTCCAAAGGCGTTGCCCCAGGTCGAAAGCGGCATCGCGCTCGATATCGCAGGGAAACTGGCGCATGGGCACCGATCCGCTGATCGGATCGGCCTTGTCCGCGCAGATCAGGCCGTTGTAGTTGCTGTTGTCCTCTCCCTGGATCGGATAGCCAGGCTCGCCGAGCTCGGGGCAGGCTTGCCACCACCCGACTTCGGCGTAGACGACATCCTTGCCCAGGTGGGGGTCCAGCGTCGCCATGAACCGCGCCGAGCCGGCAGGCGTGGTGATGCGGACCCAATCGCCCGGTTCGATGTTTTTTTCGGCCGCCAGCGCGGGATGGATGACGGCTTGCGGCATCTTGGCGCGTTTGCGAAGAGAGGCCAGGGAGCGATGCTGGCTATGGCAGTAGTAGCCGTTCTTGCGGGACGTGAGGGTAAGCGGATACGTCTTGCCGTCGTGCCCGGCGCCGGACAGCAGGTCGTCATGGCTGGGCAGGGGATCGTAGCCGTGCCTAAGCAGCAGTTCCGAATAAAGCTCGACCCGCCGGGTCTGTGTCTCGAAGCCGTTGACGGTATTTTCCTGCGGGCCGTCCTGGCCTCCGGGCGACCGGGGCAGGCCATATTTTTTGTCCTGGTGAACCAGGGGCAGGCGCAGGCTGGCGCCGGGGCTGCGGCGCAGATCCGATACCGTCACGCCCAACGGCGCCAATTGGTGGTTCCAGCCCTGTTCCAGCTGGCCATCGAAGAATACCGGCCTCATGCCCAGCCGGCACGCCAGGTCGAATACGATCTCGTTGTCCGAGCGGGATTGTCCGCGGGGCGTGACCATTCTTGGCCGCAGCTGCACCAGCTCCTGGGCGTCCTGGCTGATTTCGAAGCCGATGCGCAGGCCCTCCCGCTCCCAAGGCGTGTTGACGGGCAGGAAGATGTCGGCGTACCGGGACGAGGGTGTCTCGAACAGATCGCAGTGCACATGGAACTCCAGTTCCTGCAACGCGGCCTGGGCCATGCCGACGTCCGCCTGCGAGGCCAGCGGATTGGTGCCGAATCCCATGAAGGCCCTGACGCGGTAGGGCTGCGCGGCCAGTATCGCCTGATACAGGTCCCGCGCGGTCACCCAGCCCATGGCTGCCGGTCCGAGCGGCCGCTCTTTCAGGCCCAGGGCCTTCGCGCGCTGGGCCGGGGCGATGAGGTCCAGGCCATTGACCGGGTTGGCGGGCTGCTTGGGGTACACGCGGTTGCCGCCGGGCTTGTCGAAGCTGCCCGTCAACGCATACAGGACGGCGATCGCCCGGTCCGTCTGGGTGGCGTTGGTGCTTTGGGCCACGCCCGACCACGAGTGGTAGGCAATGGCCCGGCTTTGCGCAATCAGCTCGGCCGCGGCCCGCAGGCTCGAGGGCGCCACGCCCGTGACCGCCTCTACCCGGGCAGGCGTGTATTGGGCGCAGCGGCGCGCCAGTTTTTCCAGCACGGTGTGACAGGTGGTCGGCGCCCCGTCGATCTGCAGCAGGTACTCTCCCCGCAGGGCGAACGAGGCGGCGCCTTGCGCACCGGGGTGATAGCCGGTGTCGTAGGCCACGGGCCGCCTGGCGTCCCGGTCCCAGGCGACCCAGGCCTGGGGGTTTTGCGCGTGCTTGTCCACATCGCCGGCGCGCACCAGCCGGCCGGTGTCGGCGCGCACCAGCAGCGGGGCGTTGGTCCAGTCGCGGACGAAGGCGTGATCGTAGCGTTCGCTGGCCAGCAGCAGGTGGGCCAGGCCCAAGGCCAATGCGGCGTCCGTTCCCGGCTTGACGGGCAGCCATGCGTCGGCCTGCGCGGCCAGCGCCGTGCGCTGCGGATCGACCACCAGCAGGCGCGCGCCGGCGCGTCTTCCCTCGCCGATGGCATTGGCCTGCGCGAGCCAGGTGTTGCTGGGATTGTGGCCCCATAACAGGATGAGATCGGCGTTCGGATAATCGGCCACCGGAATGCCGCAGCCGAACGTGAAGGCGTGGGCGAAGTCCTTGTGCCAGTTGCAGACCTCCGTCCCATACGCGATGTTCGGGCTGCCGAAAGCGCGCACGAACCGCTCGATCCAGTCGATGCTGTCGGACAATGGCGTGCCGCTGGGCGTGGTCACGCCGAACGCGACCGCCTCGGGGCCGCTTTCCTGCCGTATCCGGCCGAACCGCGCCGCGATCTCGTCCAGGGCTTGGTCCCAGGTAATCTGCTGCCAGCCCGGATCGGCCGAGCCCTTGGGCGTGGTGCGCCGCATGGGGTAAAGCATGCGGTGGGGGCTGTGCACCAGTTCGGGCGCGGCCCGGCCTTTCGGGCAGGTCGCGCTGCCCGTGGGGTGGCCGGTGTCGGCTTGGACACGAACCAAGGCGTCGCCGCGGACCGTGTTCAGGGTCCCGCAACGCGAACGGCACAAGGTGCAATAGCCGCTGATCTGCGCCGACATCGTGACAACTCCTTCCCGCCATTGGACTATTTCGGGCCGGATATCCTAAAAGATTCCCTCTGATATGGCTAATATATATTATTGAAGTTGTGATATAGAGCTAGTGCATATCAGGGGGCGGGCCGTGCAATTGACGCTGCGGCAATTCGAATATTTTCTGGCGCTGGCGGAAACCGGACAGGTTTCCAAGGCCGCCTTGCGCTGCAATGTGTCGCAGTCTTCCGTCACGGTGGCGCTGCGCGGCATGGAGCAGGCGCTGGGCGTTCCCTTGTTCGTGCGGCATTCCAAGGGATTGCGGCTGACCGAGACGGGCGAGCGTTTCGTCTCCCATGCGCGCAACGTCACCAATGCCGCCTCGCGCGCCATCGAAGACATACGGTCCGCCCCCAGCGATGTGAGCGGGCGCCTGCGTATCGGCGTGACCGAGACCATCTCGGCCTACCTGGTGCCCAGCGTGCTTGCCACCGCCGGGCAACGTTTTCCGAACCTGCGGATCCAGGTGGTGGAAAGCGACCGTCCGAGCATCGAGCGGGCCCTGCTGGATGGCAGCATCGACCTTGCCTTGCTGATCGTCTCGAACCTGACCGGCAACGATGCGCTGGAATACGACATCATGCTCAAGTCGCCCCGCCGGCTCTGGACCCACCCGGATCATCCCCTGCAGCAAAGGTCCAAGGTCGGCCTGCACGACATCGTCCAGTACGACTACATACTGCTGGACATGGACGAGCATATCGACACGATGGAAAAGTACTGGCGCCGGCATCGGCTCAGGCCCAATATCTATTTCCAGAGCAAGTCGCTGGAAGCGGTGCGCAGCCTGGTTGCCTTCCAGAAGGGCGTGGCGATCCTGTCCGACCTGGTCTACCGGCCCTGGTCGCTGGAGGGCAGGCGGATCCTGCGCTGCAATGTCAGCGAGGTCGTGCCCACGATGGATATCGGCGCGGTCTGGCATAAAGGCGCCGGCCAGTGCAAGAACCGGGAAATCGTGCTGCGCTATCTGCATGCGTCGATCAAGGCGCTGACGCACGAATGACGGCGCACCGCCGGCCGGGCGGCCGCCCTGGCCGGCCCGCAAGCGGGCGGCTCAGCGCGGGCGGTCCGCCGCGCCGGCGGGATCGCGCCGGTCGCGCGGCAGGCAGGCCAGCACGAGCAGCGAGAACGCGCCGGTGCACAGGAAGGCGTAGTCGTAGCGTCCGCTGGCCGCGACGAACGCGGCGAAGGTCGTGGGCGCCACCATGTTGACCAGGTTGACCAGGATGCTGGAGCCGGCCGCCGTCTCGGAGATCAGGTGCGGCGGCGAGCGCCGCGCCACCTCCGCGATCTGTACCCCGTTCCAGCTGGCCGCCGAGCAGCCGGCGACGAACGCCAGCGTTATCACGGCCCAGAGCGGCCATTGGGTGCTGGTCAGCCCCAGCAGCGCCGTCGTGGCCGCCGACAGGATGGCGGCGATGGATAGCGTCGCGGTGGCCGAGCGCAAGTAGTCGGACAGCCAGCCCAGCGCGATGCGGCCGATCACGCCGCCGGCCTGCATGACCGCAAAGACCATCCCGGCCAGGCCGAGCGAGTAGCCCAGGTCGTCGATGAGATAGATGACGGTGAAGGTGAACCAGCAGCTCTGGCACACGGCAAAAAGGCCGCCCACGACGGATATTTTCATCAGGCCGCGGCTGTGCGTGAGCGAGGCCAGCGGCACGCTGAGCGTACGCAGCGACTGCAAGGTGGGCATGGCAAAGCCGCTTTTCTTGCCGGCCGCGCCGTCCGGCTTGCCTGCCGGGGCATCCAGGCTGCCGCTTAGCCGCCAGCTCAGCGCCACGGGCAGCAGCACGATGAGCGCACAGGCAAGCAGGGCCATGCGCCATCCCGAGGAGGCCACCACCACCGGAACGAGCAGCCCGGCTATCACCCCGCCCACGGGAACGCCGGCCTGCTTGATCGAGAACATGAGGTTGCGCTTGCCCGGCGGGGAAAAGCGTTGCAGGACTTCGCTGCCGGCCGGATTGGCCGCGCCGTTGCTCAGGCCCATGGCGAAGCAGGCCGCCAATGCGACGCCGACCACGGGATACAGAAAGAGCGCCATGCACACCGCGCCCAGCACCAGGGTCAACTGCAAGGTGCGCATCCCGCCTATCTGCTTGAGCAAGGCCGAACCGGCGACCAGGATCGCCAATCCGCCCATCGAGTTGCTCGCGGTCAGGTAGCCGATGGAACTGCCGCTCCAGCCGTACTCTGCGGACATGGCCGGGGCGATGATGGGAATGACCCGGGCCAGAAACGAGGAAATGGTCTGCAGAATGAAGATTGCCGCGACTGGCATGAGCCAGGCGGGTGCTGCGCTTGTCATCTCTGGGATTGTCTTGGTTGGTATGCGGGAGGGCGGGGCACGGCCGCGCCGGCTTCTGAAGGCAGGCCGGTTGCTTTCATCATACTCCTGCAACCCCAGGGCGGGATCGGACAGCGCTGCTCGTGCGCTTTGCGCGCGGCCTCGCCGGCTACCGCGCCAGCAGCAGATACAAGCCCACGGCCATCATCGTTGCGCCGGCCAGCCGGTTGACGAGCGTGCCGGCGGGGGCGCCCAGCACCGTTGCGGCCTTGTGGGCCAGCAAGGCATAGCCCAGCTTGGCGCCGCCGACAGCCAGCACGGCGATCGCCATCACGATGAGCGCATCCAGCGCGCCGATGGCGCCAAGGTCCATGAATGCCGGCAGAAAGCCCAGGTAAAACAGCAGCACCTTCTGGTCGGCCAGCGTAATCAGCAGGCCGGCCATGAAGCTCGACGCCAGCGAGGAGGCATCGGCGGACGCGGCGGCGCCGGCCGGTCTGGCGCCCGCTTTCCACAGGCGCAGGCCCACGAGGATCATGTAGGCGCCGCCGGCATAGGGAATCAGCAAGGATGCCTTGCCCAGCGCCTGGGTCAGCAGCGCCAGGCCAAAGATCGCAAGCGCGATGTAGAGCAGGTCGCCCGCCACGATGCCCGCCGCCGCGGCCGCGCCGTGCGCCAGGCCGGACGATGCGGAACGGGCCACGACCGCCAGCACGCTGACGCTGGGAATCAGCGCCAGGACCAGCATCGCGCCGAACAGCGTCAGCATGTTCGCCAGCGTCATGTGCACCTGCACGGCCTGCCTCCTCGGATGACTTGCCGCATTGTAGGAGCGGCCGTGGCGATGGCATACACTCTGCTTACCGCCTTCGCGGGGGAAACCATGCGCATTGCCATCGATACGCTGGGGCCGCTGAACCGCTTCATCGAGCAGCGGGTGCCGCGCCGCCCTCAACCGCCCATCGCTTCTTCCCGCAGGTAGCCGGCCAACCGCGCCAGCATCTCGTCGCATGCGCGCAGCTGGGCGACGGTGATGTACTCGTCCGGCTTGTGGCCTTGGTCCATGCTGCCCGGACCGCACACCACGGTGGGGATGCCGGCCTGATCGAACAGGCCGCCTTCGGTGCCGAAGGCCACCGTGCCGAAGTCCTCCGAGCGGCTCAGCCAGGCCAGCAGCCTGGCGGCCTCGCTTTGCGGCGAGGTGGCCAGGCCGGGATAGTCGCCCAGCGGCTGCATCCGGATATCGGTGTCGGCCTGCACCGCGCGCATGCGCGGCAGCAGTTCGGCCTGGGCGTAGCGCTGCAGCTGGCGCGGCACTTCCTCGGCATCGAAACCGGGCAGGGCGCGCACTTCGAAATCGAATTCGCATTCGGCCGGCACGATGTTCAGCGCCCGGCCGCCCTGGATCAGGCCGGCCTGCACCGTCGAATAGGGCGGATCGAAGCGGGCGTCGTGATGCTCGGGCCGGGCCAGCGCCTCGCCGATTTCGTCCAGCTGCCGGATCAGGCGCGCCGCATAGGCGATGGCGTTCACGCCATGCGGGGCGTAGGCCGAATGGCAGGCCGCGCCCTTGACCTGGCAGCGCATGGCCAGCTTGCCCTTGTGGCCCAGCACGGGCTTGAGCCCGGTGGGCTCGCCGATCAGGCACAGGCGCGGCTTGTGCGGGCGTTGCGCCAGCGCCGCCAGCATGGGCCGCACGCCCAGGCAGCCCACTTCTTCGTCGTACGAGAAGGCCAGGTGCACCGGCACTTTCAAGGGTTGGGCCAGGAAGGCCGGCACGGCCGCCAGCACCGAGGCCAGGAAACCTTTCATGTCCGCCGTGCCGCGGCCGTAAAGGCGGCCGTCGCGCTCGCTCAGGCAAAAGGGCTCGACGCTCCAGTCCTGCCCGTCGACCGGCACGACGTCGGTGTGGCCCGACAGCACGATGCCGCCGCGCTCGCGCGGGCCGATGGTGGCAAAGAGATTGGCCTTGGTGCCTTCGGCGTTGTGGAACAGCTCGCTGTCCACGCCGAGATCGCGCAGGTAGTCGCGCACGAACGCGATCAACGCCAGGTTGGAGTCGCGGCTGACCGTCGGAAAGCCGATCAGCCGCTCGAGCAGCGCGCGGCTGCCGCGCCCGGCTTCTTCATTCATTGCCCGGCACTCCATAGCTGGGCGCGGCCAGCGGGTTGAGCGCGCGCGCCAGATAGTCCTGCATCTGCGGCCGGTAGGCCTGCCACAGGGCGTCGAGCTGGCCGATGGGGTCTTGGTCGGCCCAGTCCACCCGCAGGTCCACGATGGGCCAGGCTACCTCGCCCGCCACCTTGAGCGCGGCCGAATGCACCGGCCCGGCTTCGCCGCCAGCGGCCGTGGCCGCGTGCATGGCCGCCATCAGGCGGTCGGCCAGCTGGCCGGGCGCCTGCTCGAAGGCCGGCACCATGGCCGCGATGACATGCTCGCCGGCCAGCAGGTTGCCTGCCGCCACGCATTGGTCGCCGGCCACGGCGTTGTGCACGCCCAGCGATTCCTTGCCGCTGAACAGCGCCGTGCGGCCCTGGCTGTCGAGCACCGTGACCTGCCGGTACTGGCTGTAGCGGTCCGTGCCCAGGGCCTGGCGCAGGGCCTGGGCCGGGTCGAGCGGCTGGCCGGCCAGCAGTTCCAGGATGTCCGCGCCCAGCGAGGGCAAGGTGACGTTCTGCGTGGCCACCACGCCCACGCCGGCGCGCACCCAGGGGCAGCGCGCGCCCACCGAGATGCTGGAGGAGCTGATGGCGATACCGAGCTGGCCCGTGTCGCGGCAGCGGCCGATGATGGAGAAGGTCATGGCGCGTTTCCTTGGGCCTGGGACGGCGTCCAGCCGTCGGGAATCACTGCGATCACGTCGATCTCCATCAGCCATTGCGGCTGGCCCAGGGCGCTGACGACCAGGCCGGTGGAGATGGGATAGACGCCCTTGAGCCACTTGCCGACCTCCTGGTAGACCGGTTCGCGGTAGCGCGGGTCGATCAGGTAGGTGGTGGTCTTGACGATGTGGGAAAGATCGCTGCCGGCCTCTTGCAGCAGCTGCTTGACGTTCTTCATGGCCTGCTCGGCCTGCGCCCGCGCATCGCCCAGGCCCACCAGCCGGCCTTCGAAGTCGGTGCCGACCTGGCCGCGCACGTAGACCGTGTTGCCGGCGCGCACGGCCTGGCACAGGTCGTTGTCCAGCGCCTGGTTGGGATACGTGTCCTTGGTGTTGAACATGCGGATCCGGGTATGGGTGGGTTGGCTCATGCTTGGCTCCTCAGTGGTCGGTGGAAACGGCGCGCGCCGCGGGACCGAGCGTCTTGCCGCCATCCTGCTGCTGGCGCTGCGCGGCATCGCGGTAGGACTGGTAGGTGCGCTGTATGGCGATGTGGTCGGCGACGTGCCTGGCGTCATGCCACACGCCCCAGATGAACGACGAGCCGCGGCGCGACAGCCAGGGCAGGCCCAGGAAGTACACGCCCGGTTCGCTGGAGACGCCGCGCTGGTGGCGGGGCTTGCCCTTTTCGTCGAAGGCGTCCACCTGCAGCCAGCCATAGTCCGACGAATAGCCGGTGGCCCAGATGATGGTGCGCACGCCGGCCTGCGCCAGGTCCAGTTCCGCCAGCGGGGCGGTGACGCAGTCCGGATCGGGC
The DNA here is from genome assembly GCF_037026685.1 of Orrella sp. JC864. Taxonomy (NCBI): domain Bacteria; kingdom Pseudomonadati; phylum Pseudomonadota; class Betaproteobacteria; order Burkholderiales; family Alcaligenaceae; genus Orrella; species Orrella sp. JC864. The sequence continues at coordinate 11,395 of NZ_JBANET010000027.1, forward strand.
AGCTTGCGGCGCGCCTGGGGCTCTTCGGGCAGGTCCAGGCCGTTGCGGGCCACGTAGGCGTCCGCCGCATCGAGCAGCGCATGCAGGCTTTCGTCGCCGCGCGCGATGTTGGCGGCCAGGTCCGGCGCGAAGCTGACGACGCCGTCGCGAAACGCCCGGGTCATGCCGGTCAGGATCACGCCCTGGTGCGCCAGCGCCCGGAAGTCGACGGTGTGGCCGCCGCGTGCGCCGCTCACGGCGATGGTCACGTGCTCCTTGCCGGGCACGGCGGCCTCGCGGTCCCATTCGCCCAGCACGCCCAGCCACCAGCAGAAGTCGCGGTTGCGGTACGACCGCGGCGGACGGTCATGCGGCCCGACCGACAGGTACACCTGCCGGCCGGCGCGTTGCAGTTCATCGGCGATCTGCACGCCCGAGGAGCCCGCGCCCACCACCAGCACGCCGCCCGGCGGCAGCTGCGCCGGATTGCGGTAATGGGCCGAATGAAGCTGGGTGAGCGAGTCGTCCCGGGGCGCGATGGGCGGTATCACCGGGTTCTGGAAGGCGCCGGTGGCCACCACGACGCGCATGGCCTGCAGCGCGCCTTCGGAGGTCTGCACCGTGAAGCCGGGCTGGCCGGCGTTGCGCGTGACGCGCGTGACTTCGACGCCGGTGCGCACGGGCGCCTGGAACTTGCGGGCATATTCGACGAAGTAGTCGGCCACGCGCTCCTTGCCGGCGAAGGCGTCCGGGTCCAGGTCCTCGAAGGTCATGCCGGGAAAGCGGTCATGCCAGGCCGGCCCGTTGGCGACCAGGGAATCCCAGCGGGCGGTGCGCCAGCGCTCGGCGATGCGGGCGCGTTCGAGCACCAGGTGGGGAACGCCGTGCCGGCCCAGGTGCTCGCTCATGGCGATGCCGGCCTGGCCGGCGCCGACGACCAGCGTATCGATGGAAGTGAATTCGGCTGTCATGGCCTGGTTCCTTGATGAATGAAGGGTGATCGTGAAGGGAAGCGGCGCCGGCGCTAGAGGTACAGGTGCTTGACCACGTCGTTGCCGAGCAGCTCTTGCGCGGTGCCCGAGGCCACCATCTGGCCCTTGAGCAGCAGGTAGCCGCTGTGCGCGATGGACAGTGCGGCCTCGGCGTTCTGCTCGATGAGCAGCACGGTGATGCCGGCCTGGTGGATGCGCTGCACCGTCTCGAAGTATTCGTCGATGAGCTTGGGCGACAGGCCCAGCGTGGGCTCGTCCATGACCACCAGGCGCGGATTGCCGATCAGCACCCGCCCGAGGGCGACCATGGCCTGCTCTCCGCCCGAAAGCGTGCCGGCCGCCTGCGACAGGCGCTCGCCCACGCGCGGAAACAGCGTCACGACCCGGTCCAGCGCCTGGGCGAAGCGTTCCTTGGGCCGCAAGGCGTCATAGCCGATCTGCAGGTTCTCGCGCACGCTGGCCTCGGGAAAGAGGCGCCGGCCTTCCGGCACGAAGCCCACGCCCAGGGGCGCCAGCGCCTCGGTGCGCAGGCTGGCCAGGTCCTGTCCCAGCACGCGGATGCGGCCCGATTGCAGCGGCAGCAGCCCGGCGATGGCCTTGAAGGTGGTGGTCTTGCCCGCGCCGTTCGGGCCCAGCAGGCAGACGATGCTGCCTTCGGGCACGCGCAGCGATACCTGGTTGAGCATGTTCACCACGCCGTAGCGGGTGCTGACGGATTCGAGTTCAAGCATGGCTGGCCTTCCTGCCGAGATAGGCTTCCTGTACGCGAGGCAGCTGGCGGACCACCTCGAACGTGTCATCGCCGATCTTGCGGCCGTAGTCCAGCACCATCACCCGCTGCGGCAAGGCGGCGATCAGCCGCATGTCGTGCTCGATGATGATGAAGCTCAGGGCCGGGTTCTGCGCGCGCAGGCGTTCGATGTCGGCGATCAGCGCATCGGTGTCGCGGTCGTCCATGCCGCTGGACGGTTCGTCCAGCAGCACGATCTTCGGTTCGGCGGCCAGCGCGCGGGCGATCTCCAGGCGCCGCCTGTCGGCCTGGGGCAGGCTGCTGGCAAGCTGGTTGCGCCGCTCGAGCAGGTCGGGCGAGACGGCCTGGAGCAAGGCGCAGGCGCGCTCGGCGGCCTGCCGCATCTCGCGGCGCGCACGGCCGGGCCGCAGCATGGCGGTGAAGACGCCGCAGCGCGTGCGCGTGTGCATGCCGATCAGCACGTTGTCCAGCACGCTCAGGCTGCCGAACAGCCGGCTGGTCTGGAAGGTGCGGGCGATGCCGGCGGCCACGATCTCGTGCGCCGGCATGCCCGCCAGGCTCCTGCCTTCGAGCAGCACCTCGCCCGAGGTGGCCTGGTAGATGCCCGTCAGCAGGTTGAGCAGGGTGGACTTGCCGGCGCCGTTGGGGCCGATGACGCCCAGCACCTCGCCGCGTTCGAGCCGCAGGCTGACGTCGTCCACCGCCACCAGGCCGCCGAAACGCATGGTCAGCCCGCGGCCTTCCAGCACCGGCCCGGGCAGGGCCGCGGAGGTATCAATGCTCATGGTTGCGCACTCGCTGGGGGAAGATGCCGCGCGGGCGGATGATGAGAAAGGCGATCACGACCAGTCCGTAGAACAGGATGCGGTAGTCGGAGAAGGCGCGCAGCTTCTCGGGCAGCATGGTCAGCAGGAAGGCGCCCACGATCACGCCCAGGATGTTGTCCATGCCGCCAGCGATGACCATGGTCATGATGGTGACCGAGACCAGGAAAGTGAAGTTGTCCGGCGAGATGAAGCTGACGTAGAACGCATACACCGTGCCGGCAAAGCCCGCCAGGAAGGCGTCCACGGCGAAGGCCTGCACCTTGAACCAGGTCACGTTGATGCCGCAGGCGCGCGCGGCCAGTTCGTCGTCGCGCAGCGCGTTCCAGGCCAGGCCCACGCGCGAGCTGTGCAGCCGCCGCGCCGACAGGATCGCCAGGCCCACCAGCGCGCACGACAGGTAGTAGTAGTTGCCCTGGCCCGGCAGGCTGTGGCCGAACAGCGTGATGGGGTCGTTGAAGGAATGGCCGAACAGCGTGGGGGCGGGGATGCCCACCAGGCCGTTGGCCCCGCCGGTCCACTCCAGGTTCATCAGCAGCTGGTGCACCACGATGCCGAAGGCGATGGTCACCAGCGCCTGGTAGCTGTCGCGCGTGCGCATGGACGGCAGGCCCAGCAGAAAGCCGAAGAGCGTGGCCACCACGGCCGCCACCAGCAGGCAGATCCAGAAGTTCACGCCCAGGTGGATGGCCAGCAGCGCCGAGGCGTAGGCGCCGATGCCGTAGGAGGCGCCGGTGGCGAAGTTCGGTATGTTGGCGCTGCCCAGCTGGAAGTTCAGCGCCAGCGCCAGCACGGCGTAAAGGTTGGCGACGATGAGCAGGTGCAGGGCGTAGCTGTCGCCTTGCAGCAGCCAGGGAAACACCGCGACGATGGCAATGCCCCACAGCGTGGCCAGCTTGCGCGCGCGGCGAAAGGCGGCGACCAGGCGCTCCTCGAACAGGGGGCGCCGCTGCACGGCCACCAGCAGCACCGCGAACGCCGCCAGCAGCGCCAGCACGGTGATCCAGCTTTCGGCCAGCAGGAAGGCGCGCAGCAGCACGGCGCCGCCGGTGGCCACCGCCAGGACGATGGCCGTGTCCGCCAGGCGGGGGGAAACCGATCCTTGCATCAGACTTTCTCCATTTTCTGCACGCCGAAAAGCCCGGCAGGCCGGAAGATCAGCACCCCGATCACCAGCACGAACACGAATACCAGGCGGTAGGAAGTGCCGTTGGGGACGTAGCCCTGGACCACGGTCTCGATGGCCGCGATCAGCAGGCTGCCTACGATGGCCCCGCCCAGGCTGCCCAGCCCGCCCACCACTGCCGCCGAAAAGCCGATCAGCCCGGCCTGCACGCCGAAATCGAAGCGCACCACGCCGGCGTAGCTGGCCAGGAACAGCCCGCCCACGGCGCCGACCGCCGAGGCGATGAAGAAGGTGTTGCGAAACACCGGGCCGGGGGCGATGGCGAACAGCCGGGCGGTGTCGCGGTCCTGCGAGACGGCGCGGATGCGCATGCCCGCCGGCGTGTGGTGCAGGACGTAGAACAGCAGCGCCACCAGGCTGACCGATACCAGCACGGCGACCAGGCTGATCAGCGGCACGTTGCCCAGGGCAGTGGCGATGGCGCCTTGGGCCAGGGCCGGGAAGGCGTGCGGGTTGCTGCCTTCGGGGTACAGGTGGCGGATCAGCTCGCGGAGCACGATGCCCAGCGCGACGGTGGCCACCAGCGGCATCATGGCCGGCGCATCGCGAAAGCGGCTGATCACCAGGCGGTCCAGCGCCACGCCCAGGCTGCCGACCGCGGCGATGGCGACCAGGCATGCCAGCCCCAGCGTGACCCAGGCGGACGGGCCGCCCAGCGCGGCGGCCACGGCCTGCACGGCGGCCAGCGCGATGAAGGGCGCCACCATGGCGACGTCGCCATGCGAGAAGTGGATCACCTGCAGCACGCCAAACAGCAGGCTGAACCCCAGGGCGAGCAGGCTGTATATGCAGCCCAATGTCAGCCAGTTGATGATCTGCTGGAACAGCAAGTCCTGCATGGGGCTTTCTCCCTTGTCGATTATTTATTCGAATACGCGCAGCAGACCGGCATTAGATCGCGAAGCGCGGGCCGCTTGCTTCGCGTTTTCCAAAGCATTGCTTCGAAAAAAACGAACCAGGGGATGGGCCGCTGCCGATACGATCCCTGCAGTCCCGTGCAGGCGTCGTGCCCGAGCCACGCGGACCACAGAATGCCAATTCCACACTCAAGGGGTAACCATGCACGGATCTTCGACCTTTTCCGCTTTTTCCCGGGCGCGGCGGCGCCATCTGGCCGCCGGCCTTGCGCTGGCCGGCGCGGGCCTGCTCCTGTCCGGCGGCGTGCTGGCGCAGCCGACCGTCAAGCTGGGCTTCATCGGCCCGCTCAGCGGCGGCAACGCCCAGCAGGGCCTGGGCGCCAAGAACGGCTTTCTGCTGGCCATCGACCAATGGAACGCGGCCCCGGACGCGCCCTTCAAGGTGCAGGGCGTGGTGCTGGACGACGCCTCGGACCCGCAAACCGGCGTATCGGCGGCCCTGAAGCTGGTCAACGACCGCAGCGTGGTCGGCGCCACCGGCCACTGGAACAGCCCCGTGGCCCTGGCCACGCTGCCGGTGTTCCACCGCAGCCAGATGCCCTTCATCGTGTGGGGCGCCATCAGCCCCAAGATCACCGAGCAGAACCTGCCCAACACCACGCGGGTCACGCCCACGCTGGTCAACGAGAACAAGCCCCTGGCGCAATGGGCCGCCGGCGAGCTGGGCGCCAAGAAGATCGCGATCGTCTCGGACACCAGCGACTATGGGCGCGCCAACGAAACCTGGTTCGGCACCTTCTTCAAGGAAGCGGGCGGCCAGGTCGTGGCGTCCGAGAGCTTCCCGGTGGGCACCACCGACTTTCGGGCCATCCTGACCAAGGTGCGGGGCCTGCAGCCCGATGCCGTGTACTTCGGCGGCGTCATCACCGAGGCCGGCATCCTGCGCAGGCAGATGGCCGACCTGGGGATGAAGCAGCCCATGCTCAGCATCAGCGGCATCTTCGATCCGCAGCTGATCAAGATCGCCGGCGCGGCGGCCGACGGCGTCATGGTGGGCGTGCCGGTGGCCCAGAACAACCCCAAGCTCGAGGCCATGAACAAGGCCTACGCCGAGAAGGGCTACGCCGAGGCGCAAAGCCCCTATACCAAGTACGCCTATGACGCCACGGGCCTGCTGCTCGATGCGCTCAAGACCGCCGGCCTGAAGGACAAGGCGGCCGTGGCCAAGGCGATTCGCGCCGCCCGCTACGATGGCGCCCTGGGCACGACCACTTTCGACGAGAACGGCCAGACGCAGATTCCCGTCGATATCCAGATCCATACCGTCAAGAACGGCGAGTGGGTCAAGCACGAGTAAACCAGCGGCCGCGGGCGGCGCCGGGGCAGGCAAGAGGATGGACAAGTGATCAGAACCGGAGAGCAGTACCGGCAGTCCCTGCGCGACGGCCGGGACGTCCGGCTCGATGGCCAACGGGTCGCGGACGTCGCCGCCCATCCTGTCTTCAAGCCCCTGGTGGATACCCGCGCGCGGCTGTACGACCTGCAGCATGCGCCGGCAAGCCGCGACGTGCTCAGTTTCGATGACGGCGTCGAGCGGCATGCCATCGGCAACAAGCTGCCGCTGACCAAGCAGGACTGGTGGGACAAGCGCCGCGCCATGGACGCGCTGATGCAAGCGGCCGGCGGCTGGGCCGCGCGCCTGGGCAGCGAGTCGGCGGGCGAGATGTGGTCGCTGTTCGACGGCCAGGACGTGCTCAACGACATGGACCCGGCCTACCGCGCCAACCTGCGCGCCCACATCCACCATGTGCTGCACGAGGATCCGTTCCTGGTCTGCGCCGACAGCGACCAGGCCAAGGCGCCGCTGCACGTGGTGCGCGATACCGATGCGGGCCTCGTCGTGCGGGGCGTGGCGCGCGATACGGCCGCGGCCTACGCCGACCGTGCCTTCGTGCGTCCCGGCGCCGCGTGGCAAGCGCAGCGGGCGCCGGCCGCCCGGGCGGTCGGATTCGTCTGCGACCTGGGCGCGCCGGGCGTGGGCCTGCATTGCAGCGCCCGCGGCGCGGCGCGCCAGGACGGCGAGCCGTCCGTGCTGGCGCGGCACCTGGACGAAGTGCCGACCGACATCGTTTTCGACGATGCGCTGATTCCCTGGGAGCAGGTGCTGTTCTATCGCCATGCCGGGGCCGTGGAGTTCGTGCGCGCCACGCAAAGCCGCTATTCGGGCTTCTCCCGCCTGCAGCGGGGCCTGGCGCTGGCCGATATGCTGGCCGGCGCCGCCTTGCTGGCCGCGCGGCTTGCCGGCACCGAAGCGCAGGCGCAGGGCGCGCTGGTCCGGCTGGCCGCCTACCGCGAGGCCATCCATGCGCACCTGACTGCCGCCATCACGCTGGCCGAGCCCAGCCCCGCAGGCCTGATGATGCCCAACCAGTCCCTGCTGCATGCCGGCCTGGCGCTGGCCGGCGCCGGGCTGGGCGAGACGGCCGCCGCGGCGCGTGCGCTGTGCGCGGCGCTGCACGAGCCAGCCCATGCCGCGCCGCAGCAGGCGGCAGGGCCCGGCCGGCTGCTGGCCTATGCGCGCGACGTGCTGGACTCGCGCTACCTGGCCGAGCTGGCCGCTGCCGGGGCGCCGCCGTGCGACGGCCTCGCGCCCTGCCAGCATGCCCTGCAGGCGCACTTCGACTGGGGGCGGCCGCTGGCCGTGGCGGCCGGGGCCGCGGGGATGGCGGTATAGTGTTCCTCCTCCCTTGCCCTTGCGACGATCTTGCGCTTGCCCCGTGCTGACACGCCTGACCTTGCGACAGTTGGAATACTGCGTCGCCGCGGCCGAGTACGGCAGCATCGCCGAGGCCGCCGAGCGCATCCACGTGTCGTCTTCCTCCATCTCCTCGGCGATCGCGCACGTCGAGTCGGAGCTGTCGGTCGCGCTGTTCGTGCGCCATCACGGGCAGGGTCTTTCGCTCACGCCGGTGGGCCAGGAGGTGCTGCGCCAGATACGCCACCTGCTGGACCAGACGCTGGCGCTGTACGACGTGGCCGATACCGCGCAGGGCGCCATCCGCGGCCCCTTGCGGGTGGGCTGCCTGACTCCCTTGGCGGCGCTGGTCGCGCCCGAGCTGTGCCAGGGGTTCGCGCGGGCGCATCCGGGCGTGCAGGTCACGCAGGTCGAGGATCACCAGGAAGGCCTGATCGAGCGCCTGCGCCAGGCGCGCATCGACGTGGCCATCACCTATGACCTGAGCGTGGCGCAGGCCGACATCGCCTTCGAGCCGCTGGCCTCGCTGCCGCCTCACGTCATCGTCGGCGAAACCGATCCCCTGGCCTACCGGCGAGTTGCTACGCTCAAGGAGCTGGCCAATCGCCCGATGGTGCTGCTGGACATGCCGCTGAGCCGCGACTATTTCCTGGCGCTCTTTCACGAGGCCGGCGTCACGCCGCTGATCGCCGCCCGTTCGCCCAGCCCCGACGTGGTGCGCTCGCTGGTGGCCAACGGGGTGGGCTATTCGCTGGCCAACGTGCGCCCGCGCTCCAGCCATTCGCTGGACGGCAAGAAGATCGTCAGCGTGCACCTGCGGGGCCAGCCGCGCCCCATGCTGCTCGGGCTGGCCTGGGCGTGCGGCCAGAAGCCGCGCCATGTGGTCGAGGCTTTCATGCACCGTTGCCGCAGCTTCATCTCCAACGAGTACATCCCGGGCATGACGCCGCCCGGACGCGATGCGCGCGGCGGTGCCGAGGGCGGGCCCGGGCAGGCGCCGGCCGGCGATACGGTCAGCGGCGCGGCGTGATCCCCGCTGCGGTGCGCCAGGCACCGGAACGAGGCGCGGCAACACAGCTTTTTCCTGTCTTCAGTCCATGTATTTGCTGGTTGTGCCCAGCCGGGGGCTTGGCCAAGATAGCCGCATGCCCGGCACGCGCCGCCGCCGAGCCCGCCGCCAAGACGGCGGGCCGCGCGGGCGCGGGCCAGGCTTGTCACTATCTGGGAGACTTCGCCATGTTGCAGCAATTGCACCAGGATTTCGTACGCGATGGCGCCGTGGTGCTGCGCGGCCTGTTCAACGATTGGATCGAACCCTTGCGCGAGGCGCTGGCCTACAACGAAGCGCATCCGGGACCGAACTTTCGCGACTATACAAGCCAGCCCGGCCAGGCGCGCTTTTTTGGCGACTACTGCAACTGGCAGAACGTGCCGGGCTATCGCGATTTCATCCTGAAAGGGCCGGCCGCGGCGATCGCCAAGGCGATCATGGGCTCGCAGCGCGCCCGCATCTTCCACGAGCACGTGCTGGTCAAGGAGCCGGGCAACGACAAGGTCACGCCCTGGCATCATGACGAGCCGTACTACTGCGTCACGGCGCGGCAGACGGTCAGCCTCTGGCTGCCGCTCGATCCGGTGGCGCGCGACAGCGGCGTGGAATTCATCGCCGGCTCGCACCGCTGGGGCAAGCTGTTCCGGCCGCGCAAGTTCACCGCGGGCAGCTACGAGCAGCGCTCGGACGGCCTGGAGGAAATGCCGGACATCGATGCGCACCGCGAGCAGTACCGCATCCTGGGCTGGGACCTGGCGCCGGGCGATGCCGTGGCCTTCGATTTCCTGACCGTGCACGGCGCGCCGGGCAACCGCTCGCGTACGCATTCGCGCCGGGTCATCTCGACGCGCTGGCTGGGCGATGAGGCCGTGTACGTGGATCGCGGCGGCGAGACCTCGCCGCCTTACCCGGAACTGGCCAAAAGCTTGCGTCCAGGCCAGCCGCTGCCTGAAAATCTGTTTCCCTACTGCGCCTGACGGGCCCGGGCGGCGAGGCGGCGGCGCATGGCGGGCCGGCACCGCGCGGCTGGACGGCCCGCCGCGGGGGCAGTCCGAGTAGCGGAGAACCTGCGTGGCTGCCTATACCCTGCGCCAGTTGAAGTATTTCGTCACCACGGTCGAATGCGGCAGCGTCGCCCAGGCCTCCCGCCAGCTGTTCATCGCGCAGCCGGCCATAGCCGCCGCCATCAAGAGCCTGGAAACCAGCTTCGGCGTGCAGCTGTGCATCCGCCATCCCGCGCAAGGCATATCGCTGACGCCGGCCGGGGCGCGGTTCCACCGCAAGGCCCAGATGCTGCTGCGCATGGCGCGCGAGTTCGAACACGAGGCGCTGGCCGACAGCGATGTGCTGAGCGGGCAGATCGACATCGGCTGCTTCGAGACCGTCGCGCCGCTGTACCTGCCCAGCCTGATCGCGGGCTTTCGGCACCGCTATCCGGGCGTGTCGATCCGCCTGCACGACGGCGAACAGCAAGAACTCATCCAGGGCATGACGGGCGGGCGCTTCGACCTGTGCATCCTTTACGACAGCGAGCTGGACGGCACCATCGACACCGACCCGCTCACGCCGCCGCGACGGCCCTATGTGTTGCTGCCGCAAGGTCACCGGCTGGCCGGCCAGGCGCAGGTGCGGCTGCGCGAGCTGGCCACCGAGCCGATGGTCCTGCTCGACGTTCTGCCCAGCCGCAAGTACTTCATCCGCATCTTCGAGGCGCTGGGCCTGTCGCCGAACATCGCGTTCAGCTCGCCGTCCATCGAAATGGTCCGCGGCATGGTGGGGCAGGGCTTCGGCTTTTCTGTGCTGGTGACCCGCCCGCGCTCGGACCTGACCTACGACGGCAAGCGGTTGTGCTGCATCGACATCGCCGAGGACGTTCCCGGCTCGTGCCTGGTCGCCGCCTGGCTCAAGCGCGCGCCGCTGTCGCGTCCGGCGCGCCTGTTCGTGGACCATTGCAAGGCCGCGCTGGCCTTGCCGCCCTAGCCGGCCGCGCCCGGCCCGGCCGGTCGGCGCGGGTCGCCCACGCGCAGGATCTGCTCGAAGAACACGGCGGAAAAACGTTCCATGGGCTGCACGCTCTTGGCCAGCTTGGCGCGCAGGATGGCGCCTTCCCAGCCGATCCAGAAGAATTCGGCCAGCGCCTGCGGATCGCTGTCGGCGCAGATCTGGCCGGCCTGCACGGCCTCGGCCAGGCAGGCGGCTGTGCGGGTTTGCCAGGACTGCAGCACCCGTTCGAGCTGCGCCCGGAAAGCGTCGTTCGCATCGCCCAGTTCCTGGCCGAGGTTGCCGACCAGGCAGCCGCGCTGGAACGAGAAGCGCACCATGTTTTCCTGGGCATGGCGCACGAAGGCTTGCAGGCGCTGGACGGGCGGCTGCGTGGCCTCGCCCAGGAAGCGTTCGAGCTTGCGATAGAAGTAGTCGGCGTACTGCTGGATGACTTCTTCGCCGAACGCTTCCTTGCTGGGGAAGTAGTGATAGAAGGACCCCTTGGGCACGCCGGCCGTCTTCAGGACCTCTTCGATGCGCGTGTTGCGGAAACCCTTGATGGTGCACATTTCGACGCCGCACCAGATGAGTGCGGAGCGGGTGTCTCCTTTGGCGCGGCCGCCGCCTTTGGGTAGGGATCGAGTGGCTGTCATACGGTTCGTCAGTGGATGGAAGAGAGGATTCTAGGCCGGTTCGCGGATCGGCTTGCCCGCCGGGCCAGGATCGCTGGCAAAGGTATTGAATCAAGTAAACTAGTCTACTATACTGCCCTGGCACGCCGCGCCGGGCAGTACCAGGCAAGGGATGCGCAAGGCCGGTTCGTGTGGCCAGTCAGTAGTAAACTGGTCTATTAGAAAACAAACGAACGATAGACAGGGGAAAAGACAATGCAAACATTGTCCAAAAAGATTTCCGCATACCTTGTGCGGAGATGGGCGGTGGCGCTGGGCGCCGCCCTGCTGCTGGCCCCGCCCGGGCTGCACGCGGCATCGGCCGCCAAATGGCCGGGCCAAAAGCCGGTGACGCTGCTGGTGGGCTATTCGCCCGGCGGCGGGGCCGACACGGTGGCGCGCCTGCTGGCCGACCAGCTGAGCAAGAAATACAACCAGCGTTTCATCGTCGAGAACCGCCCAGGAGCCAGCGGCACCATCGCCGCCTCGGCGGTCGCCCGGGCGCCGGCCGACGGCTATACCTTGCTGGCGTCGGCCTCGTCCGAACTGACGGTGGTGCCCACGGTGCGGCGCAACCTGCCGTACGACCCCCGCAAGGACTTCGAGCCGGTGGCCGTCACCAGCCAGACGACCTATCTGCTGGTCGCCTCGGCCGAGTTTCCCGCCAATACCTTCCAGGAGATGGTGGCCTATGCGAAGGCGAACCCGGGCAAGGTCAGCTATGGGTCCTATGGCCAGAACACCTTTACCCACCTGACCGGCGAACTGCTGCAGCTGCTGGCGGGCATCGAGCTGCTGCAGGTGCCGTACAAGGGCAGCGGGGACGCGGTGCCGGCCCTGTTGAGCAACCACATCCAGCTGATGTTCGATTCCCCGGCGCAGGTGCTGGGCCTGATCGGCAGCGGCCGGATCAAGCCCCTGGCGGTAACCGCCCCCGAGCGCCTGAAGGCCAACGATTCGATTCCCACCAGCGCCGAGGCGGGCTACCCCGAGCTGGTGGCGCGCGGCTGGAACGGGCTGATGGCGCCCAAGGGCACACCCGAGGAGGTGCTGGACGAGCTGAACGCCGCCGTCGAAGAAATCATGCGTTCGCCGGAAATGATCCAGGCGCTGCAGTCGCGCGGCGTGGAACCCGGGGGCGGCTCGCGCCAGGCCGTGCGCGAGCGCATCGACGCCGAGCTGCGGCGCTGGAGCGACGTGGTCCGCAAGGTCGGCTTGACGGTCAGCGACTAGACATCACCAAGGAGAGCATCTGTGCAAGACAAGCTGGTTCTGTACGAAACCCGGGATAAGGTGGGGATCATCACCCTCAATCGGCCCGAAAAGCTCAACGCGCTGAGCAAGCCGCTGCGCCAGCAGCTGGTGCAGGCCTTCGCCGAGGCCGACGCCGACGAAAGCACGTGCGTGGTGGTCCTGCGGGCCGCCGGGCGCAGTTTTTGCGTGGGCTTTGACATCACCGGCGGGGAGCCGGAAAAGGATCCCTGGCGCCATGACACGCTGAAGTGGCACGAGACGCTGACCGCGGGCATCCAGTTCCAGATGACGCCCTGGTACATGCGCAAGCCGGTGATCGCCTCGGTGCAAGGGTATGCGGTGGGCGGAGGCTGCGAACTGGCGATGTTCTGCGACCTGACCCTGGCCGCCGACGACGCGAAGTTCGGCGAACCCGAGGTGCGCTTTGCCGAAGCGGGGCCGGCGCTGGTCATGCCGTTCATCATCGGCCAGAAGCGCGCCCGCGAACTGCTGTACTTCGGCGACATGATCACGGCCCGGCAGGCGCTGGACTTCGGCATGATCAACCGGGTCGTGGCCAAGGACGAGCTGGAGTCCTACACGCTGGACTATGCCCGGCGCCTGGCGCTGGTGGGGCCGCAGGCGCTGCAGGCGGTCAAGCAGGCGCTGACCCGAAGCGCCGACATCTCGGGCTTTCGCAGCGGCATCCAGGCCGGCCTGGATGCGGTGGCGCCGCTGTATGCGGCCAAGACCGAGGCGGGCGGCAAGTTCGTGGAGATCGCGCGCACGCAGGGCCTGAAGGCCGCGCTCAAGTGGCGCAACGGACAGTTCGACGAGATATCGATCTGAGGCGGGCCCGGCCAGCGGGGGAACAGGACAACAGCAGACATACGGCATGAACAACAATCTGAAGGCTTTGCTTGCGCCCGAAAGCGTGGCGATCGTGGGCGCCTCGACCCGGCGCGATGCCATCGGCACGAAGATTCTCGCGAATCTGCGCGCCCAGGGCTACGAGGGCCGCATCTATCCGGTCAATCCCAAATACCAGGAGCTCGACGGCTTGGCCTGCTATCCGGACCTGGATGCCTTGCCCGAGAAAGTCGATGCCGCCTTCCTGGCCGTGCCGGCGGGCTCGGGCGTGGCCCTGGCCGAGCAGGCGGGCCGGTGCGGCATCGCGGCGGTGTTCGTCAATGCCAACGGCTATGCCGACGGCAATGCAGAAGGCCTGCTGCGCCAGGACGCCCTGACCGAGGTGGCGCGGCGCTACGGGCTGGCCGTGTGCGGGCCCAACAACATCGGCATGATCAACGTCCATCGCAAGACGCCGCTGTGGACGCCGCGCATCGCCAGGGAACTGGTGCCGGGCAACGTCGCGGTGATCACGCAAAGCGGCTCGATCGCCATCGCCATCAGCGAAAACGAGCGCGGGATCGGCTTTTCCTACATCATCACCGCCGGCAACGAGGCCGTGCTGGACGTCTCGGACTACCTGGACCACGTGGCCGACGATGCGCGGACCCAAGTGGTGCTGCTGTACCTGGAAACGCTGCGAGACCCGCAAGGGTTCCAGCGCGCGGCCGCCAAGGCCAGGGCCGCCGGCAAGGCGCTGGTGGCGCTGAAGGTGGGCACCAGCGAGGCGGGCGGGCGCCTGGTGCAGGCGCACACCGGCAGCCTGGCGGGCGATGACAAGCTCTACGACGAGTTCTTCCATGACCTGGGCGTGATCCGGGTGCGCGACCTGGACGAAATGCTGGAGGCCGCCGTACTGCTGTCCTCGCAGCCGGCGTTCGCGCCCGGCCCGGGGCTGGTCGCGCTGACGCTCTCGGGCGGGGAGGCGGCCCTGATCGCCGATATGGCCGAGCCGCTGGGCTTGCGGTTTCCCATGCTGGAGGAGCGGACCATCGCCGGCATGCGCGCCGCCTATCCCGAGTACTCGACCATCCGCAACCCCGTCGATGCCTGGGGGCTGGGCTTTAACAAGGACAACTTCCGCGTCATCGTCAAGGCGCTTGCCGCCGATCCGGCCTTGCGCCACATCCTGGTCTGCGTGGACGCGCCAGCCGGCGGCGGGGTGGACCTGGCCTATGCGCTGGACATGGCGGACGTGGCCGGCGAGTTCCGCCAGGACAAGACCTTCGTCTTCATCAACAACATGGCCGGCCGGGGCACCCATGCCGCCCTGCACGCCGAGCTGCGGCGCCGTGACATTCCCTACCTGTCGGGCCTGAAGCCCGCCTTGTCGGCCATCGCCAGCATCGCCAGGACGGCGGCGCGCCGGCAGCCGGCCGTCCCGCCCGGGCCGCCGCCGCCCATGCCGCCGGTGCCGGACGCGGAGCGGGCCTGGTTCGAGGCCTTGTCGCAGGCCGGGGTGCCGATGGTGCGTTCGCTGTCCTGCCAGAGCGCGGAGCAGGCCGGCGCCCACGCGCGGCAGCTGGGCCTGCCCTGCGTGATGAAGCTGGTCTCCGAGACGCTGCCGCACAAGAGCGACCTGGGCCTGGTGCTGCTGGACCTGCGCGACGAGGCTGCGGTCCGCCAGGCGTATGCGGCCCTGGACGACAAGCGCCGCGAGCTGGGACTGGCGCCGCGGGACGGCGAGATCGTCCTGCAGCAGATGGCCGCGCCGGGGGTGGAGCTGTTCCTGGGCATACGCAACGAACCGGGTTTTGGCAGTTTCATCATCGTCGGCGTGGGCGGCGTGCTGGTGGAGATCAGCCGCCAGAGCAGCATGCGGCGCGGCCCCGTCGATGCGCAACAGGCGCGCGAGATGCTGCAGGAGACGGTGGCGGCCAAGCTGATCGCAGGCGTGCGCGGCAAGGGGCCGTATGACATGCAGGCCGCCGTGCAGGCCATCGTCGCCTTTTCCCGCTTCGGCGCGCAGTTCGCCCAGGCCTTCGGCGCCATGGAGATCAATCCGTTGATCGTTTCCGCGCAAGGCGCCATGGGCGTGGATTTTCTGGCCGAGCGGCGGCACTGAAGGCGCGGTAAAAAGGAGAAATGCCATGTATCAGGATATCGTCTACAGCGTGGACGAGCGGGTGGCCATCATCGCCTTGAACCGGGGCGCCAGCCGCAATGCGCTGAGCGAGCGCATGGTGGACGAGTTCATCGACGCGGTGGCGCGCGCGGACGCGGACGAGGCGGTGCGGGTGCTCGTGGTCACGGGCGGGCCCGAGGTGTTCTCGTCGGGCTACGACATCAAGGAGTCCGGCGAAAAGCCCAAGCGCAGCGCCCGGCAATGGCACCAGAGGATGCAGAAGGACAACCGCTTCACTTATTCGGTGTGGGACTGCAGCAAGCCGGTGATCGCGGAGATCAACGGCTATTGCCTGGCCGGCGCGCTGGAGCTGGCGATGTGCTGCGACATGCGCTATTGCGCCGACGATGCCAGGTTTGCCGTGACCGAGGCAAGGTTCGCCAGCGGCGTGGCCACCATGATCATGCCCTGGATCATCGGCGCGCGGGCGCGCGCGCTGGTCTACAGCGGCGATACCTTCGATGCGGACAAGGCCTTGCGCATCGGCCTGGTGGACGATGTCTTCGCCAAGGATGCGCTGCGCGGCGAGGTGCTCAAGCTGGCCAGGCGCATCTCGCAGGTGTCGCTCGAATACCTGCGCACCAACAAGCGGATCATCAACCGCACCTTCGAGATGATGGGGCTGCGCCACGCCATCGAATACGGCGCCGAGGCCGCGGCGATGATGAACACGATCGGCTCGCCCGAGGCCGAGGCCTTCGACCGCATCAAGCGCGAGCAAGGCCTGTCCGCCGCGCTGAAGTGGCGTGCCGCCGGGTTTGCGCAATATGAATGAGGACGCGCGTACCGAAGCCGGCGCACCCGCGCCGGCCGGGCCATTGAGGATAGGCACGCGCAAGAGCCAGATGGCGCTGCGGCAGGCCGAGGCGGTGGCCGGGGCGGCATCGCGCGCCGCCCCGGCGCTGCAGACCCGCATCGTCGCCAGGCAGGCGCAGGCCGATAAGGATCTCAAGAGCCGGCTCAGCGCCCTGGGCGGCAAGGGCGGGGCGTTCATCACGGCCATGCGCGAGATGATGTGCCGGCAGGAGGTCGACGTCGCCATGCATTCCCTCAAGGACATGCCGGGCAACGCCGAGTACTACGTGGACGACCGGTTCGTGCTGGGCGCCTTCCTGCCCCGCGACGATCCGCGCGATGTCCTGGTGCTGCGCAAGGGCCTGGAGCGGCTGCCGGCCGGCGCGGTCATCGGCACCGCCTCGGTCCGGCGCGCGGCCTTCGCGCGGCGCCTGTATCCCGATGCCACCGTCGTGCCGTTTCGCGGCGCGGCCGACAAGCGGATCGAGCGGATGGACCAGGGCATCCCGATGCAGTTCAACTACGGCGGCCAGACGCCTTGCGTGGACGCCTTGATACTGGCCAAGAGCGGGCTGGAGCGCTTGTCGCTGCAGCACCGGATCTCGCGGGTTTTTTCGGTGGGCGAGATGTGTCCGGCGGCCGGCCAGGGCATCGTCGTGGTCGAGGCGCTGCGCGCGCGCGCCGACCTGGCGGGCTTGCTTGCCGCCATCAGCGACCGCCAGGCGGCCTACTGCGCCCAGGCGGAGCGGGCGGTGCTCAAGGCGCTGAACGGGCATTGCGATTCGCCCATCGGCTGCCATGCCTGGATCGCGGACGGCATGTTGCGGATAGAAGCGGTGGTCATTGCCGGCGACGGCAAGGCCTCGATACACGTGAGCGACGGCTCGGGTTTCACCGATCCGCACTCGCTGGGCGCCAGGGTGGGAAGGCGCCTGAACCAGCTGGGCGCGCAGCAGTTGCTGCAGGAGCAGCGCGCCCAGGACTGAAGGACCGTGCAGGGCACGAAGGGAATCGCCGATTCCCGGAGCGAGACAAGTAGACCAGTCTGTTTATGGAGAAAGCCATGAAGGGGAACCGGATCTCTTGGAGTGTGGATAATGTTGCCGGGCGCTTGCGCCGGTGGGCGTGGCGCCTGCCGGGCGCGGTCCTGGGCCTGGCCGCATGGACGGCGGCGGCGCTGCTGCCGGCGCTGGGGGGCGCGCATGCCCAGGCCGCCTGGCCGGCCAAACCGATCACTTTCATCGTGGGCTACCCGCCCGGCGGTGGCGCCGATACGGTGGCCCGGCTGCTGGCCGACCGCCTGACGGGCAAGCTCGGGCAGCAGGTCGTGGTCGAGAACCGCTCGGGCGCCAGCGGCGCCATCGGCGTGGCGACCGTCATGCGCGCCGAACCGGACGGCTACACCTTCCTGGTGGCCGCTTCGTCCGAAATCGTGGTGGGGCCGGCCGTGAACCCGGCGCTGCGCTACGACCCCCGGCGGGACCTGGCCCCGGTGGGATTGGTGGGCGAATGGCCCTACCTGCTGGTGGCCACGCCTTCCCTGCCGGTGAGCGACATGAAGGAGTTCGTGGCGCTGCTCAAGGCCAATCCCGGCAAATACAGCTATTCGTCCTTCGGCAACCACACCGTCATCCACCTGACCGGAGAATGGTTCAAGACGCTGGCGCAAGTCGATGCGCTGCATGTGCCCTACCGCGGCAGCGGCGCCTCCATGCCGGACCTGCTGGCGGGCACGGTGCATTTCACCTTCGACTCCCCGGTCGCGACCATGAAGCTGGTGCAGGCCGGCAAGCTCAAGGCGCTGGCCGTGACCGCGCCGGCCAGGCTGGCGCAGACCGGCGATATCCCGACCACGGCCGAGCAGGGCTATCCGGAGCTGCTGAGCGGCGCGTGGATAGGCATCATGGCCAACAAGGACACGCCGCGCCCCATCGTCCAGGCCTTGAACGCGGCGCTGGACGAAGCGCTTGCGGACGCCGCGCTGCAAGGCGTGCTGGCCGAGCGCGGGATCGCCCCCGGCGGCGGCACGCCGCAGGCTTTCTCCGAGCGGATCGGCAAGGAGCTGGAACAGTGGCGGCAGGTGGCGCAAAAGGCCGGGCTGCTGTAGGACAAGGCCTGCCGGGGCGGGCCGGCGGGCCGGGTGCGGCGCCGGGGCTCTAGCCCGCCTGGCGGACGCCGTCCTGCTGCGCCTCGAACGGCAGTACGCGGGGCGCGAAGCTGGATGCCGGCAGGTTCAGGCGGATGAAGTCGAACAGGGTCTGCACAAGCAGCGAGCCCTGCCGGTGATGCGGGTAGACCACGCTGACCTGCAGCGGCGCCGGGCTGTAGGCCTGCAGGACGGGCACGAGCAGCCCCGCCTGGATGGGGGCCTCCACGATGAAGCTCGGCAGGAAGGCGATGCCGCAGCCGGCCAGGGCCGCATCGCACAGGAACTCGCCGTTGTTGGCCACCATGGGGCCTTGCACCGGCACGGTAAGCGGATTGCCGTCCATGTTGAACTGCCAGCCGCTCTGGCCCTCGCGGCCGTAGAGCAGGCACTGGTGGCCGGCCAGCTCGTGCGGGGTGGCCGGTACGCCGTGGCGGCGGGCATAGTCGGGGCTGCAGCAGGCGTACATCGGCAGCTCGCCCAGCTTGCGCGCGATGAGCGAGGAGTCGGGCAGGCGGCCGATGCGCAGCGCCATGTCGAAGTCCTCGCCGATCAGGTCGGCGAACAGGTCGTTGACCTCGACCTGGAGCTGGACCGAGGGGTGCTGCCGGGAAAATCCCGACAGCACCGGCGCAAGATAGCGCAGCCCGAAGGACATCGGCACGGTGATCTTCAGCCGGCCTTGCAGGCGGTCGCGCCGTTCCGAGATGGCGCGCTCGGCCGCGCCCACCGCGCCCAGGATGTGCTGGGCGTGGGCGCGCAGCTCGTGGCCCAGGTCGGTGATGCGCAGGCTGCGGGTATTGCGCACGAACAGCTGCACGCCCAGCGAGGCTTCCAGGGCGTCCATGCGGCGGCTGACGTACTGCTTGGACAGGCTGAGTTTCTCCGCCGCGCGGGTGAAACTGCCGGTTTGCACGGTGGCAAGGAAGATTTCCAGATCTTCTATCCGCATTGTCTACCTGTGTGTGACAGTGTATCGGCAGCCGGGTGTCGGCGGGGGCGAGGCGCGCTTTTATAATCAACTGCTTTTGGATTTGCGGCAAGAAGCATGCCGCGCGCCCGCCCGGGCCGCCCGCCATATCCCCAGAGGCCGCTGAGCATGCAGGAAAACCACGAGGCCGGCCTGCCCGAGGGCCTGGCGCTGGCGCACGAAGACCGCCAGATCCGCGCCATGGAGCGCGACGTCCTGCAAGCGCTGACCAGCGACCTGTCGTTCCAGGACCTGGGCAACTACATCTGCCGCCGCATCGAGGATATCTCCCCCGGCGTGCGCGTGTCGGTGTGCCTGATCTCCGGCAACCGGATGCGCCCGTGGGCCGCGCCCAGCTTTCACGACGAGTACGGCGCCTTCTTCCAGGACATGGAGATCGGCGAGGGCGTGGCCAGCTGCGGCACGGCGGCGTACCGCGGCGAGCCGGTGATGGTGGACGATATCGCCACCGATCCGTTGTGGGCGCCCTACAGGCAGGTGATGCTGCCGCACGGCTACCGGGCCTGCTGGACCTATCCGGTCAAGCGCCGCGACGGCAGCGTGGCCGCCACCTTCGCCTTCTATTTCCGGCAGGGCGTGCGGCCGCAGGAAAAGCTCCAGCGCATCGCCGAGGCGGGCGTGCACATGTGCGTGCTGGCCATCGAGCGCGAGGAGAACCGCCAGCAGATCGCCAGGCTGGTGCTGTTCGATGCGCTGACCGGCCTGCCCAACCAGGCCAACCTGCTGCGCCACCTGGATGCGCAGATGCAAGGCGCCGGCGCGGACGGCGAGGGGTTTTCGCTGCTGGTCGTCGACCTGGACCGCTTTCGCGACATCAACGAAACCCTGGGCCACGCCGCGGGCGACCAGACCCTGGTGGTGACGGCCAACCGGCTGCACCGGCACCTGCACGGCGGCGAATTCCTGGCGCGCATGCACGGCGACCAGTTCGTCGTCGTGGCGCGCTGCGACGAGATCCGGGCCAGCTGGCTGGCCGGCATGCTGCAGCGGTGCCTGCAGGAGCCGATGGCCATCGGCGGGCATACGCTCAATCTCGGCGCCAGCATCGGCATCAGCCATTATCCGGAAGGCGGCCGCGACCGCGACAGCCTGCTGGCAGCCGCCACTTCGGCCATGCAGTCGGCCAAGGACAAGGGCGGCGGCACGTTCGAGCTGCGGGTACCGCGGATAAACCCTGCCGCGCGCGACCGCCTGCTGCTGGGCGCGGCGCTCAAGCGCGCCATTGCCGAGGGACGCCTGAGCCTGCACTACCAGCCGCAGGTCTACACCGGCAGCGAGCGCATCCACGGCCTGGAGGCCCTGGCGCGCTGGCACGACGGCGAGTTCGGCGCGGTGCCTCCCGGCAGGTTCATCGGCCTGGCCGAGGAGGTCGGCCAGATCGAGTCGCTAAGCCGCTGGGCGCTGCGGGAAGCCTGCCGGCAGCTGGCCCGGTGGCGCGCCGAGGGCCTGCAGGTGCCGGCCGTGTCCGTCAACCTGTCGCCGCTCAATTTCCAGGAGGACGACCTGCCGGCCTATGTGGCAAGCCTGCTGCACGACTACGGGCTGCCGGGCCGCTGCCTGACCATCGAGATCACCGAAGGCAGCATGATGGCCCTGACGCCGGGCATGCTGCAGGCCGTGGACGCCATCCGCGCGCTGGGCGTGGGCCTGGCGGTGGATGATTTCGGCACCGGCTATTCGAGCCTGTCCAACCTGGTGCAGCTGCCGGTGACCGAGGTCAAGATAGACCGCAGCTTCGTCGGCAAGTCGCTCGAGGACGAACGGCTGCGCGCCCTGGTCAGCGCGGTGATAGGACTGGGGCGCAACCTGGGCCTGACGGTGGTCGCCGAGGGCGTGGAGGCCCCGGCCCAGCACGAGCTCCTGAGGCACTATCAATGTCCGGTGCTGCAAGGCTATTTGTTCTCCGGGCCGCTGCCGCCCGAGGCGCTGCGCCAGTGGCTGGCGCAGCGCCACCGGGCGGGCGCCGCCGGCGAGCCCGGGCAGGCCTGAGAACCCCGCCCCGGCCGGGCGCTAGCTCTCGTGCGCCTGCCTGAGCATCCGTTCGAGCGCCCGCTGCTCGTGGATCAGCTGGCGCCAGGCCCAGCGCGTGATGCGCGCGGCCTCGCGGTCCGTGTCGGGCAGGGCATGGCGCGCCAGCGCGTCTTCCAGTTCCTGCATGGCCGGCCCGGTGCGCAGGCTGGCATGCGGGGCGCGGCGCTGGCGCAGCGCGGCGGCCAGGCTGCGCATGTCCTGGGCGAAGGCCTGGGCCAGCGCCTCGAAGGCGTGGCCGACGGCCTGGCAAGCCGTCTCCGACAGCGGCAGCTGGGTGGCCCTGTCCAGCAGGGGCACGGTGCGCCAAAGGCCGTCCACCCGGGCCAGCACCTGGCCGGCCGGGCGGGCGCTGCGCCGATGCAGCAAGCCGGCGCGGGCCTGCGCCAGCATCTCGCGCGCCGTCTCCGAGGACGGGTCCACGGTGGAATAGCCCTCCTGGCGCGGGCTGGCCCGGCAATCGATGAAGGTGGCGGTGCAGGTCCTGGCCAGTTCGCCGAGCATTTCCAGCGATTCGGCGATCTTGTTGCGCGCCCGGCGGCGGGCCGAGATGGGCAGCACGGTCAGGCCCGCGCAGGCGCCGCACAGCGAGCCGGTGCCGATCGCCACGACCTTGTCCCAGGCTCCGGTGATGACGTCGGGGTCCGGCGTCACGGTAAGGATGACGGCCGTGACCAGGCCATAGCTCAGGATCGGCTTGCGCGCCACCAGATAGCTCATCAGCCCCACGCCGGCCAGGATCGACACCGTCTGGTCCAGCAGGCCGTTGGCCAGCAGCGCGAAGGTGACGCCGATGCACACGCCCGCCAGGGCGCCGAGCATGCGCGCGCCGGCTTCGCCCACCGTGCCCTCGGCGCTGGCGCGCACCACGAACAGCGCCGAGAAAGCGGCCCAGCTCAGGTCCGGCAGCGCCTGCCAGCGCGCCACGTGGTAGGCCAGCAGCACCGCCGCCACGGTCTGCAGCGCCAGGCGCAATTCGTCCTTCCAAACCAGTCTGCCCAGGGCCAGTGCGCGTCCCATCTATCCCGTCGTCCGATGCCAAGCGCACAATGTACGGGAACGCGTCCGATGCGCCTGTAGGGCTTCGCTACCAGGTGCAACCCGCGCCGGAGTATGCTGCGTGCGCCCGGCTTTGCGGGCGCATACCGAGTCCATGCCATGCCGTCTTCCGCCCCCCTGGCCGTCCAGGCCCTGACGCCCGAAGCCTTCGCGCCTTACGGCTGGATGCTGGGCAAGCCCTATCCCGCGCATCAGGCCGTGCCGGCCTTCAGCAACGCCGCCACCGACTTCTGGCACGAGCATGCCTTTGACGCGGGCCCGGACGGGGAGGTCGAGGTCCTGTGGGTCAACTACCGCAGCGGCGCCGAGGTCGGCCAGCTGGAAAAACATCTGCTTACCCAGCAGGCCATCGTGCCGCTGACCGGCCCGGTGGTTCACGTGGTGGCCGCCAGCGACGCGGCGGGCGCGCCGGCGCTTGGCACCCTGGCGGCTTTTGCCGTGCCGCAGGGGCAGGGGATCTGCATGCGGCCGGGCTGCTGGCATGCCACCCGCGTGGCGCAAGGGCAGGTGAGCTGCCTGATGCTGACGCGCCGCTCGACCACGGCAGACCTGGTCCGGCACCTGCGCCAGGGGCAGCCGGCCCGGGAAAGCGCCATCGTCCAGATACCGCCGCGGGCGTGGCGGGCGGCCTGAATACGCCGCGCCGATATTTCCTGGGGCTTTATCCTAATGCGCAGCCGGTCTTGGACGGGCCGGCGGGCGCTGTACTAAAAATGCCGCTTCCTTTCCTGCCGCGAAGCCGCCATGCGCCATTCCGTCCTCCGTCCGCTTTCCCGTGCCGCGCGCCTGGCCCGCGCGCTGCGCCGCACCGCGCATGGGCTGCTGCCCGCGCTGGCCTTGTCCGCGGCCTGTGCGCACGCGGCGCCATTTCCCAGCAAGCCCGTGACGCTGGTGGTGTCCTATCCGGCCGGCGGCAGCGTCGACGTGGCCGCGCGCATCCTGCAAGAACCGCTGGCCCGCGCGCTGGGCCAGCCGGTGATCATCGAGACGCGCGGCGGAGCGGGCGGCACCATCGGCACGCACCACGTCGTGCGCAGCGCGCCCGACGGCCACACGCTGCTGATCACGTTGTCCTCGCACACCATCAACCCGGCCATCTACAGCAAGCTGCCGTTCGATACCGAGAAGGACCTCGCCCCGGTGTCGCTGGTGGCCTCGGCGCCGCAGATCCTGGTGGCGCATCCGTCCTTTGCTCCCTCGACGCTGCCCGAGCTGCTGGAGTACGCGCGCCAAAGCCGCACCGAGATCCCCTACGGCTCGGCCGGCACCGGCTCGCCCAGCCACATCGCCGGCGAACTGCTCAAGCAGCGCACCGGCCTGCCTTTCATGCACGTGGCCTA
The DNA here is from genome assembly GCF_037026685.1 of Orrella sp. JC864. Taxonomy (NCBI): domain Bacteria; kingdom Pseudomonadati; phylum Pseudomonadota; class Betaproteobacteria; order Burkholderiales; family Alcaligenaceae; genus Orrella; species Orrella sp. JC864. Next base: position 35,070 of record NZ_JBANET010000027.1, read on the forward strand.
CCGCGGCGGCGGGCCGGCGGTGGTGGACGTGCTGGGCGGCCAGATCCCGCTGCTATGGGTGTCCCTGCCGGCCGTGACCCAGCACGTCAAGGAAGGGCGCTTGAAGGCCATCGCGGTCTCGACCGCCGAGCGCACGCCCGTGCTGCCCGAGGTGCCGGCGGCGGCCGAGACCGTGCCGGGCTTTGACGTGGATTCCTGGTATGCCGTGTTCGCCCCGGCGGCCACGCCGCCCGAGGCGATCCGCAAGGTGCAGGATGCGCTGGTGGCCGCGGGCCGCGATCCGGCCGTGCAGCAGGCCTTTCTGGCGCAGGGCGCGGTGGCGGTGGGCAGCACGGCGCAGGCGCTGGACGAGGTCGTGCGGCGCGAGATCCCGCAATGGAAGGCGCTGGCCGCGCAGGCCGGCATCCAGCTGGACTGAGTGCGCCCATGACCCAAACCCTCAAAGCCGTCGCCCTGTCGGGCAGCACCTTCCTTCCCTCCCGCAGCCTGGTGCTGGCGCAATCCCTGCTGGATGGCTTCGGCCGGCATCTGCATATCGACAGCCAGCTGATCCACCTGGGCGACATCGCGCGCGTCAGCGGCGCCGCGCAATCGCGCCGCGAACTGGCGCCCGAGGCCGAGGCCGTGCTGCAGGCCATCGAGTCGGCGGCCCTGCTCATCGTCGTCTCGCCGGTCTATCGCGGCGCCTTGCCCGGCCAGCTCAAGCACCTGCTGGACTTGGTCGGCCAGGATGCGCTGGTCGATACGCCCGTGCTGCTGGCTGCCTGCGGCGGCAGCGACCGCCACGCGCTGGTCATCGATCATCAGCTGCGGCCCTTGTTCAGCTTTTTCCAGAGCGTGACGCTGCCTATCGGGGTCTATGCCACCGATGCGGATTTCAGCGACTACCGGATTTGCTCGCCGTCCCTGCAGGCGCGCATCGACTTGGCCGTGGCGCGCGCCCTGCCGTTCTTTCGCGCGCACCAGCGCGAGCCGCAGGCTGCCCAGGCGCGCATCGCCGCCTGAGCCCCGCAAGGCCGCCGCCCGGTCCGGGCGGGTATTTTCCTCCATGCGGGGACTGGATTGCTGCGGCGCTTGTCCTGTAAAAAGGACCGGCTTGCCGGCGGGACGCCTTGCCATGTCCCGCGGCTTTCCCTCATGGACAAGGAATCCGTCATGCTCGATTTTTCCCTCCGGGCGGCCGCGCGCCCGCGGCTGGCCACGCTGGCCTGCGCACTGGCGCTCTGGGCGCTGGCGCCCGCGGGCCTGCCGCTGCCCGCCGCAGCGGCGGCCCAGGCGGCCGACAACTTCACGCCCGAGGTCGGGCAGGACGGCAAGGATGTGATCTGGGTGCCCACCGCCCAGACGCTGGTCGACAAGATGCTGGACCTGGCGCAGGTCACCCCCCAGGACCGCCTGATCGACCTGGGCGCGGGCGACGGGCGCACGGTCATCACCGCCGCGCGCCGCGGCCTGACCGCCGTGGGCATCGAATACAACCCCGACATGGTGGCGCTGGCCCGGCGCAACGCCGCCAACGCCGGCGTATCCCAGCGCGCCACCTTCCTGCAGGGCGACCTGTTCGAGGCCGACCTGTCGCAGGCCGATGTGATCACCTTGTTCCTGCTGCCCACCATCAACGAGGAACTGCGGCCGACCTTGCTCGGGCTTGCGCCGGGCACGCGCGTCGTCTCCAACACTTTCCCCATGGGCGATTGGGAGCCCGACGCCTCGGCCGAGGTCGATGACGACTGCCACACCTATTGCACCGCCCTGCTGTGGGTCGTGCCGGCCCAGGTCGAAGGCAGCTGGCGGCTCGATGGCCGGCCGCTGGTGCTCAAGCAGAAGTACCAGCAGCTCAGCGGCAGCCTGGGCGATGCGCCGATCTCGGATGCGCGTCTCAATGGCCGCGATATCACGTTCACCGTCAACGGCCGGCGCTATACCGGCCGCGTCCAGGGCGACGCCATCGAAGGCTCGGGCTGGACCGCCCGGCGGGGATGACCGCCGGCGCTTGCCGCCTTTCGTCTAGCAGTGCATTGCGTCACGTTCTTCAACTTGCCAGGAGCTTTGCCATGCCACATAACGACGACGAGTTCGACAGCCTGCTGCCGCCGCTGGCGCTGGATCGCCGCGGCTTTCTTGCCACCACGCTGGCCAGCGGCTTTGCGCTGGCGGCCGGCCCGGCCGTGGCCCAGACCGCCATCAAGACCAGCGACGACGGCCTGAAGGCCGGCGAGGTCGCCATTGCGGTGGCCGACGGCAAGCTGCCGGCCTATCGCGCCATGCCGGCCAAGGGCGGCAAGCCGCCGGTGATCCTGGTCGTGCAGGAAATCTTCGGCGTGCACGAGTACATCAAGGATGTCTGCCGCCGCCTCGCGCAGCAAGGCTATATGGCGATCGCGCCCGAACTGTTCGCGCGCCAGGGCGATCCCTCGAAGATCCAGGAAGTCTCCCAGCTGCTCAGCCAGATCGTCAGCAAGGTGCCCGACGAACAGGTCTATGCCGATCTGGATGCCGTCGTGGCCTGGGCCGGCAAGCACGGCGGCGACACCGGCAGGCTGGGCATCACGGGTTTTTGCTGGGGCGGGCGCATCACCTGGCTGTATGCCGCGCACAATCCCGGCGTCAAGGCCGGCGTGGCCTGGTACGGGCGGCTGGTGGGCGACCCAAGCGCCTTGCAGCCGCAGCATCCGGTGGACGTCGCCGGCAAGCTCCATGCCCCGGTGCTGGGCCTGTATGGCGGCCAGGACAGCGGCATTGCGCTGTCCTCGGTCGATGCGATGAAAAAGGCGCTGGCCGAAGGCTCGCCGGCGGCCAGGGCATCGCAGTTCGTGGTCTATCCCGATGCGCCCCACGCCTTTCATGCCGACTACCGGCCCAGCTACCGCAAGGAGCCGGCCGAGGACGGCTATCGGCGCATGCTGGCCTGGTTCGGCCAGCACCTGGGCAAGGGCGGCTGAGGCGGGCGTGGCTGAAAGGAACTTGAACGCTTGCGCGCGGTCCGAGCAAGGCTCGCGAGGCATCGTCCATTCCTAAATACTCCGCCTGGCGGTGGTGCGCAGCCGGGCCGGCCCGTCCAGGGGCGGCTCGTGGCACCGCCGCTTCCATCAGATCCCGTACAGGAAGTCATAGCATGATCGAATCTCTACGCGTTTCTTTTTCCGGCCGCCGCCAGGCGCTGCTGCGGGCCGGCGCCCTGGCGCTGGCCCTTGCCTTTCCGCTGGCCGGGCAGGCGCAGCAGGCCGGCGCCGCGTCCGCCGAGCCCGCCGCCGAGTACGTTCCCAACGTGGGCCAATCCGGCAAGGACGTGGTCTGGGTGCCCACGCCGCAATCCGTGGTCGAGAAAATGCTGGACCTGGCGCAGGTCACTCCCCAGGACCGCCTGATGGACCTGGGCTCGGGCGACGGCCGCACGGTCATTACCGCCGCCCAGCGCGGCCTGACCGCCAAGGGCATCGAATACAACCCCGACATGGTCGAGCTGGCGCGCCGCAACGCCGCCAAGGCGGGGGTTTCCGAGCGCGCCACGTTCGAGACGGCCGACCTCTTCGAGACCGACCTGTCGCAGGCGGACGTGATCACCATGTTCCTGCTGCCCAGCATCAACGAGAAGCTGCGCCCCACCATCCTGGACCTGGAGCCGGGCACGCGCATCGTCTCGAATACCTTCCGCATGGGCGATTGGGAGCCTGACGCCTCCGAAACCGTCACGCAGGATTGCAGCAGCTATTGCACCGCCTTGCTGTGGGTGGTGCCGGCCAAGGTGCAGGGCCAGTGGCAGCTGGGCGGCCAGCCGTTGGCACTGACGCAGCAATACCAGATGATCTCGGGCAAGCTGGGCGATGCCCAGATCACCGAGGGCCGCGTGGACGGCACGCGCATCAGCTTCGTAGTCAACGGCGTGCGCTACAGCGGCCAGGTGCAGGGCGACAGCATCAATGGCACCGAAGGCGGCTCGGGCAGCTGGACCGCCAGCCGCCGCGGCTAGTCCGTCCGCGCCTGCAGCGAAAACCGCGCCAGCTCGCCCTCGTAAGGCTTGGGCGGCGGCGCGGCATAGTCGCCCCGCTTGGACGTCTTGCAGCCTAGCGCGACCAGGCTTTCGGCCAGCTTGACCGCGGCCGAGACGCCCTCGACCACCGGCACGCCCAGTTCGCGCGCCAGCGCCGCGCCCAGGTCCGCCATGCCGGCGCAGCCCAGCACGATGACGTCGCTCCTGTCTTCGTGCAGCGCGCGGCGGCATTCGGCCTCGATGATGCGCCGCGCGTCCGAACCCGGCTCCTCCAGCGCCAGCACCGGCAGCTCGCAGGCGCGCACGTTGCGGCAAAAACGAGTCATCCCGTAGCGCTCGGCCAGGTGCCAGGCCTGCCCGCAGGTGCGGCCCAGCGTGGTCACCACAGAAAAACCCGTGCCCAGCAGGCTGGCGCAATGCATGGCGGCCTCGGCGATGCCGATCACCGGGCCGCTGGCCAGCTCGCGCGCGGCATCGAGCCCGGGATCGCCGAAGCAGGCGATGACGTAGGCGTCGCAGCCTTCGGCCTGGCCCTTGCGGATTTCCTCGATCAGCCCGGGCACCGCCAGCGCCTCGTCGTAGTGGGATTCTATGGACACCGGTCCCATGGAGGGGCTGACCGCCAGGATCTGCGTGCCGGCCGCCGCTACCTGCCGGGCGCAAGCCTGCATCTTGTCCGTCATGCTCCAGGTGGTGTTGGGATTGACGATCTTGATCTTCATGGGTGGTGGAACGGGCAGGGGTGGCGGTCGCGCCAGTGGCGCGCGATGTCGATGCGGCGCGCGACCCAGACGCGGTCGTGGCGGCCGATGTGATCCAGGAAACGCTGCAAGCCGGCCAGCCTGCCGGGCCGGCCCAGCAGGCGGCAATGCATGCCCACCGACATCATGCGCGGGGTGTCCTGGCCTTCGGCGTACAGCACGTCGAAGGTGTCGCGCAGGTATTCGAAGAAGTGGCCGCCGGTGTTAAAGCCCTGCGGCGTGGCAAAGCGCATGTCGTTGGCATCGAGCGTATAGGGCACGACCAGGTGCGGCGTGCGGCTGCCGTCGCCGCGCGCAACCTCGGTCCAGAAGGGCAGGTCATCGCCGTAGTAGTCGCTGTCGTATTCGATGCCGCCATGTTCGACCAGCAGCGCGCGGGTGTTGGGACTGTCGCGCCCGGTGTACCAGCCCAGCGGCCAGACGCCGCCGGTCAGGCGGCGCACGCTGTCGATGCCCAGGCGCATGTGTTCGCGCTCGATCCCGGGCGGGACGTTCTGGTAGTGGATCCAGCGCCAGCCATGGCAGGCGATCTCGTGGCCCAGTTCCATGAAAGCCTGCACCGCCTCGGGATGGCGCTGCAGCGCCATGCCCACGCCGAATACGGTCAGGGGCAGGCCGCGCCGCTCGAATTCGCGCAGGATGCGCCAGACGCCCACGCGCGAGCCGTATTCGTAGACCGATTCCATGCTCAGGTGGCGGTCCGGGTAGGCATCGGCGCCCACGATCTCGGACAGGAACCGCTCGGACTGCGGATCGCCGTGCAGCACGCAGTTCTCGCCGCCTTCCTCGTAGTTGAGTACGAACTGCACCGCGATGCGCGCCCCGCCGGGCCAGTCGGCCTGCGGCGGCTTGCGGCCGTAGCCGATCAGGTCGCGGGGATAGTCGGAGCGTAAGGGCTGCATCTGGGGTAGGCCGGCAAGGGGAAGGCGCAGCCATTAAACAAAAATTGCATACAACCCGTCAACGTCCGGCTGGGCGGCGGGCGTGGCCCGGCGCTCGCAAGCTGTTGCACATGCTTGCCTTGGCCTACGCCTGGACGCCGGCCGCTAGGCTATCTTGAGGCGATCGCCCAGCGTGTGAACGAAGGAGGTCGCATGGCCAGAATCCTGGTGCTTTACTACTCGTCCTATGGTCACGTCGAAAAAATGGCCAATGCCGTGGCCGAGGGCGCCCGCAAGGCCGGCGCCCAGGTGGACATCCGCCGCGTGCCCGAGACGGTGCCCGAGGAGATCGCCCGCAAGTCCCATTACCGCCTGGACCAGCCCGCTCCTGTGGCGCGGGTCGAGGAGCTGGAGCAATACGATGCCATCGTGATCGGCACCGGCACGCGCTATGGCCGCATGTCCTCGCAGATGGCGGCCTTCCTGGACCGCACCGGCGGCCTGTGGGCCCGGGGCGCGCTCAATGGCAAGGTCGGCTCGGCCTTTACCTCGAGCGCCACCCAGCACGGCGGGCAGGAGACCACGCTGTTCTCGCTGATCACCAACATGCTGCACTTCGGCATGGTGGTGGTGGGCCTGCCCTACAGCTTCCAGGGCCAGATGACGCTGGACGAGGTGACTGGCGGCTCGCCCTATGGCGCCAGCACGATCGCCGGCGGGGACGGCTCGCGCCAGCCCAGCGGCAACGAACTGGAAGGTGCGCGCTTCCAGGGCGAGCTGGTGGCCCGGACGGCGGCCAAGCTGGCCGCCTGAACTCAGTCTCCTGGCGCCTGCGGGGCCATGGGCAGCCCCAGCCGGCGCATCAGGCCGCGCGCGTCCTCGGGCGCGCGCACCTTCACGTCGTTGTCGAAATAGCAGTAGACGTCGCGCGCGGGCGCCGCCGCCGCGGGTCCGCCCGCCCGCCGGGCGTCGGCCGGCTCGGCGCCGGCGGCCCAGCGGCTGATGCGCGCGGCCCAGCGGTCCAGCGCCTGGTCGGTGTAGCCGCTGACGTAGATCTCCTGGTCGCCGTGCAGGCGCAGGTACATGAACCCGGCCGTGACGTCTTCCAGGTAGGGCCATTTGCCGGCCGTGTCGGCCACCACCAGCGCCACGCCGTAATGGCGCAGCATGTCGGCGACAGCCGGGTCGGCGAAACTGGGATGGCGCACTTCCAGGGCATGGCGCAGGGGGCCGTGGACGTGGGCCTTGATCCGCGCCCGGCCGCTCATGCGCGCCTCGCGCGAGCGGGCCAGGGCCTGGGCGGCCTGCGTGTCTTGCGGCAGCAGCTTGAGGAAGGCTTCGAGCCGCCCGGGCTCGAAGGGCAGGCTGGGCGGCAACTGCCAGAGCACGGGGCCGAGCTTTTCGCGCAGGTTGAACACGCCCGAGGCGAAAAAATTGGCAAGCGGGGCGCGTACATCGGCCAGCCGGCGGATGTGCGTGACGTAGCGCGGCGCCTTGACGCTGAAGACGAATCCCCGCGGCGTGGCTTCGTACCAGCGCTGGTAGCGTTCGGGGCGCTGCAGCGAATAGAACGAGCCGTTGATCTCGATGGTGGGCACCTGGTGCGACGCATAGGCCAGTTCGTCGTCCTGGACCAGCCCCTTGGGGTAGAAGGTGCCGCGCCAGGGCGCATAGCGCCAGCCGGAAATGCCGATGCGTATCGCCGCGCGGGCGGGGGAAGTGGGCACGGTGTGCTCCTGCTGTGGACATGCGGGGCCGCCGGGCCGATGCGGCGCGGCCTTGTTCCTTATAGCAAGCGGGGGCGCGCAAGCGGGGGCGGGACATGGGTGGTTGCAAGTGTCACCGGGCCGCTGGCCGCTTGCGGCGCGGCGCGCGCCGCTACGCATGCCGATACACCCTGATGCACCCCGTGCGGCGCCGCTGCGCTAACGTGGTTCGTGCTGGGCCGGCGGCGCATGCAAGGCGCGTGCGCGCGGCCCGCGGCCGGGCGCGATGGCCCGGTCCCGCGGCACCAAGGAGGCATTCATGAACAAGGCAAGCATATTGGCGGGCGTGCTGGCGGCGCTGGCGCTGGGCGGCTGCACCTACCGCGACACCACGGACGACGGACGGCACGACCGCGCCTATCACGGCGCGCAGGAGCGCGACCTGCCGGTGCGCGCGCCCGGCGAGCAATATCCCGGCGCGGCTTCGCCGTCCCCGCAGCAATACCCGGCGCCCGCGCCCGGACGCACCATGATGCCGGGCGGCTTCCACGATCCCGGCCCCAACTACCCCTGGACCGGACCCTGATGCGCGGCGCCGGCCGGGGCGCCCAGCCGGGCCAGCACGCCGGGCAGCAGGCCCGGCAGGTCGTCGGCGATCAGGCCGGGGCCGTACGCCGCGGCCGCCTCGCCGTGTATCCATGCGGCCGCGCAGGCTGCCGTCCAGGCGTCCATGCCTTGCGCCAGCAGGCCGGTGATCAGGCCGGCCAGCACGTCGCCCGCGCCCGCGGTGGCCAGCGTGGCCGGCGCATTGGCGTTGATGGCCGCGCGTCCGTCGGGGGCGGCCACCACGGTGTCCGCGCCCTTTAGCAGCACTACCGCCCCGGATTGCGCGGCGGCCAGGCGCGCGCGCGCCAGCTTGCTGCCGCCGGCGTCGAACAGGCGGGCGAACTCACCCTCGTGGGGGGTGAGCACGCAAGGGCCGGCGATGGCTTGCATCAAGGTGTGCGGCTCGTAGCGGAACGCCGTCAGCGCGCCCGCATCCAGCACGCAGGGACGTCCCGTGGCCAGCGCGGCCAGCACGATGCGGCGCGTCTGCGGCCCGGGCCCGGCGCCCGGCCCCAGCAGGCAGGCGCCGTGCCGTTCGTCCTCCAGCAGCGCCGATAGCGCCTGGCCATCGGCGCAGGGCTTGACCATGATGCTCAGCAGCGAGGCGGCATAAATGGCGAAGCCTTCCGGGGGCACGGCCACGGTGACCAGGCCGGCGCCTGCGCGGGCGGCCGCCATCGCGGCCAGCCGGGCGGCGCCGGTCATGGGATAGCCGCCGAAAACCAGGGCATGGCCCCGCCGGTATTTATGGGTGTCGGGCGCCAGCAGCGGCAAGGCGTCGCGCCAGGCCTGGGGGACGTTTTCCCAGGTGTTGCCGCCCAGGCTGGCCACGGTGGCCTCGCCAATGCCGATGTCGGCCACCACCACTTCGCCGCACAGGGTGCGCCCGGGCATCAGCAGGTGGCCTGGCTTGCGCCGCACGAAGGTCACGGTCAGCGCGGCGCCCACCGCGCCCAGGTCTTCGCCGCTGTCTCCCATCACCCCGCTGGGTATGTCGATCGCGACGATGGGCAGGCCCGCCGCCCGGGCGGCCGCCAGGGTACGGGCGGCGGCCCCGTGCAAGGGGCGCGCGAGCCCGGCGCCGAACAGCGCATCGACCACCAGCGCGGCGCCTTCGAGCGCCAGCGGCTCCAGGGGCAGCACGTCATCGCCCCAGGATTCGGCATGGTGCCGCGCATCGTCGGGCAGGGACGCAGACGGACACAGGGCCGCCACGCGCACCGGCCATCCCTGCGCGGCCAGCAGCGAGGCGACCACGTAGCCGTCTCCGCCGTTGTTGCCCGGCCCGCACAGGACCGCCACCGGCCGCGGCGTCCAGCGCCGGATGATTTCGCGCGCCACCGCCGCCCCGGCCCGTTGCATGAGTTCGGTCCCCGGCGTGCCGGCGGCGATGGTGCGTTGGTCGGCCTGCGCCATGCGGGCCACGTCCAGAAGCAGATAGGGTTCGTTTAACGGCATCGATGCTTTTCCGGGTCAAGGATTCGGGCCTTTCGCGGGGCGGCCCGGTCCGCTTGCCGCGGCAGGGCTGCCCGCAAACGTTTTCGCCGCACCGGCACATGCTTTTCCGGTAACCTTCGCTAACGGTTCTGAGCCATGCCGTCCAGGGCAGCGTCGGCCGCCCTCTTCATTCCGGCATGGTCCGGTCAAGCACGAATGATTACCGAAGGCAGAGTTTTCAGTATGCCCCAGTGGCCGGCCACGCGCTGGCTGGCCGATGCGGGCAAGGACGTGCCGCACGAGATCCGGGTGGCGCTGATCGCGGGGCTGTTCGGCACCTTGCCGATCTTCTTCGGCGGCGTGGTCAACAGCATCATGGTGGCGCTGGTCATCGCGCTGCGGCGCCCGGAACCGCTATTCCAGCTGTGGCTGGGGCTGGAAATCGCCATCTGCCTGGGCCGCCTGCTGGTGCTGGCGGCGGCGCGGCGCAACGCCCGGCACGGCGGACGCACCCATACCGACCTTTACCTGCTGCTGGCGGTGATGTGGGCCGCCAGCGTGGGCTACGGCGGCTTCATTTCCATCATCAGCGGCGACTGGGTGATCGCCACCCTGTCCTGCCTGTCGGCAGCGGCCATGGTGGGCGGCATCTGCTTTCGCAATTTCGGCGCGCCGCGCATGACCGCGGTCATGATCACCCTGACGCTGGGCCCATGCTGCCTGGCCGCGCTGATCGCCGACGAGCCGGTGCTCTGGCTGATCTTCATCCAGGCGCCGTTCTACCTGTTCAGCATGACGATGGCCTCGTACCGGCTCAACCGCATGCTGGTCACGACCATGCGGGCCGAACGCGAGAACGAGCGCCGCGCGCTGCAGGATTCCCTGACCGGCCTGGCCAATCGTTCGGCCTTGCTGGCGGCCATCGACGCGGCCATCGGCGAAGGCCGCGCCGGGCGCGCCGCCTACGCGGTCTACTACCTGGACCTGGACGGCTTCAAGGCCGTCAACGACACGCACGGTCATGCGGCGGGCGACGCGTTGCTGCGCGCGGTGGGCGAGCGCCTGGAAGGCCTCAAGCCCCACGGCGCCATGGCCGCGCGTATCGGCGGCGATGAATTCGTGCTGCTGGTGCCGCTGGCGCCCGGCTTTGACGTGACGGCTTTCGGCCACCAGGTCATCGCCACCGTCTGCAGCCCTTATGTGCTGCCTTCCGCGGTGCAGGCCAGGATCGGCACCAGCCTGGGCATCGCGCGCATACCGGGCCACGGCAACGATACGGCGGCGGTGCTGCATGCCGCCGACCGGGCGCTGTACGCCGCCAAGACGGCGGGCGGTTCGCGCTGCGCGCAGGCCGCCTAAAGCCCGCCTGGCCGGGTATATGATGGCGTGGTGCCTGTTCCGCGCGTGCCGACCCTTGCGTCCGGCGCCTTGTCCGCCATGAACGAAAGCGCCTTTCCGTCCGATCCCGATGCGCCCGCCTGGAGCCCGCCCGAGTTCCCGGTCACGGCACGCAGTTGGCTGCTCAAGCGCAACTGCAGCACCTGTCCGCGCCGATTCGTGCTGACTTCCGCCGTGCTGATCGGCACGCCGCTGGCCGTGGGTGTGGCGCTGATGGCAGGCGGCCTGTGGATGGGCACGGTGGTCTGCGGGCTCGAATCCCTGGTGGTGGCCGCCGCCCTCCTGTCCTTTGCCCGCCACGCGGTCGACGGCGAACGGCTGTGGCTGCGCGAGGACGGCACCCTACTGGTCGAGACCACCCGCGGCCTGCGGCGCGAGCAGCATGTATTCACCGCGGCCTGGACCCGCCTGCAATGGGGCGGAGACCGGGGCGAAGAGCTATGGCTGTGCGAGGGACGCAGGCGGTTGCGGATCGGCCGACACGTAGGGCTGCCGGCGCGGCGCGCGGCCGCGCGCAGCCTGCGCAAGACCTTGGGGGCGACAGCCGGCGGCAGGCCGGATCTGGCTCCGCCAGCGGGTTCTGGCATTTGAGGGTGGATGATGGGGGCGGTGGTGGGCCGTCCGGACGGTGCGACGCTCAGGACGCGTCGAAGTGCTGGATAATGGCGTCAAGCAATGCCTGGTCTTCTTCGCGGTTCAATGCCGCCGACGTCTTGACTATGATCAGCGCCTTGCCCGGCACGATAGCGATTCTCTGCCCGCTGCTGCCACGGGCGCTGAAAGCGGCGTTGCCGTGATCCAGCCACCAGTAATAGCCGTAATCCTCTCGGGCAGGACTCGGTGTGGTCGATTCCTTGACCCAGATGTCGGGCAGAACTTGTTCCCCATCGATCCTGCCATTGTGCAGAAGGAAGAGCCCCAGGCGGCCATAGTCCCGTAGCGTCGCGCCGAACCCGGACCCCCCAAAGTAATTGCCATCTTGCGATTCGACGTTCCAGTATGCGTCGCGCTCCATGCCGAACGGTATCCAGAGCTTTTGGGATAGATATTCCGTTACCGGCATTCCTACAGCGCGTTCGACGACGATGCCCATTGCAACGGAGTCGGCCGTCGAATAGTGAAATTTCTCGCCAGGCGGGGCCACCCGCGCATTCGGCCGGCTGGCCAGGTCGCGGAGAAACCGGATCAGGCAGCCGCTTCGGTTGGCCAGCAGGCAGCCTTGCAGCGGCGTCAGGTCCGAGGCGGGGTCTTTGGCGTTCTCGTAGTACCGCACGCCGCTGGACATCGTCAGCAAATGCTTGAGCGTGACGGTTTCGTATGCCGTGCCATTCAGTTCGGGGAGATACTTGACGACGGGATCGTCGATGCTGCCGATGCTGCCGTCCTTGACGGCCATGCCGGCAACCATCGATGTAATGGATTTGGCCATGGACCTGGATGACGCGGCGTGATCCTCCCGGTTTCCGTTTGCATATTGCTCGAAGACTATCCTTCCGTCCTTGATCACAAGCAGCGAAGTGCCGTTCGTGCGCTCAAGGTAGTCATCGATGCTTACTTCTTTCCCATCCGACAGGTATGTCAGTTTTATGTTCTCCTGTCTGGCCAGTTTCTTTGTTTTTCCGCCAGCCCGGATATATTTGCTTTCGAAAATCAGGTTCATGTTCCTGTGTCCCACCATTTTTCCTCGGTGGTCCAGGACAGTTGGTCTGCGGCGGCGGGCAGGTTTTCTCGATCGTAGGCGGATATGGGCGCGATCGCCTTCGACGGGATGTGTCCGGCCGTGCCGCAGCCGAGCAGTGCGGCCGTGCAAACGGAAAAAACGCACAGCGCTTTTCTCAAGCCCACGATCCGTCTCCTTTCTTTTTTCTGGTCGCGCCATCTTACTGTCCTTCACAGTGGCGGTGACTTGAAAAAAGATTGCCATGTCGTTGAGCGTATGGAAATTCAGGCTCGCTTACTTTGGGCAGTTGGAAACGGTCATTTCCTGTCCGACAGGTACCGAACCAGCAGCCGCGCCGCGGGCGAGAGATGCGCCTCGTTCCGAAAGCAGATCACGAAGCGGCGCCTGGCCCAGGCATCCGTAAGAGGGAGAACCTTGATGCTGCCGTCCCGGGCAAACGGCGCGCCGATCTCCAGCGGCACGATGGCGACGCCCAGGCCGGCCCGCACGCATCGTAGCGAGGCATCGAAAGTGGAAACGACGGCCCTGTAATGCAAAGGCTGGCCGATGATGGCGGCCTCGCGCGAAAGCATGGAGTAGACGGCGGTGGAACCGGGCAGCCCCACATGTTCGCTGTCCAGCGTTTGTGCGAAGCTGCAGCGCGGTAGGTTTGCCAAGGGGTGCGCAGGCGGTACCGCGGCACATAGATGGTCCTCCCGGTAGGGGCAGGCCGCAAGGCCCTCGAGGTCGGCCGCGTCCCAGCAGATTCCCACGGGCGCCAGGCCTTCGCGGACCTCGCGCACCAGTGCCGCGCTGTTGCGCTCCTCGATGTCCACCCTGATGTGTGCATGCTCAGGCAATTGCAGGAAAGCCGCGATGTCATCGGGCAGAGATTCGGTGATCGAGGAAACGGAGGCCAATAGGCGCACCTGCCCCTTGATGCCTTGCCTGTAGGCCGTCATGTCCCGGCCGACCTTGTCGGCCGCAGCCAGCATCGCGCGGGCATGATCGAGCAGGATTTCCCCGGCCGGCGTCAGGGATACGCCTCGCCGATGCCTGTGCAGCAGCGGCACCTGCAATTGTTCCTCCAGCTGGGCCATGCGTTTGCTCAGGCCGGACACGCTGATGTGCGCTTGTTCGCCGGCCCGGGCCAGGTTGCGGTGCTCGCAGACGGCGATAAACATGCGCAAGGCCGTGATATCCAGGTCTTTCATCAGGATTTCCAGTTTGGAAACATAAAGGCCGATATCCGGCAATTTACTTGCCAATAAGGATAGCCTAAGGTTCCAGCGTCTTTCCTTGAAAACGGAAATCCGCCTTGAAAGCCTGTCTTCCCCAGAAAGCAGTCATACGCGAAGTGGGGCCGCGCGACGGCCTGCAAAGCGTGCGAACCTTGCTGACGACCGAACAGAAGTGCGAATGGGTGCGCGAAGCGTTGGCAGCCGGCCAGGTCGAGATCGAGGTGGGCTCCTTCGTGCCGGCCCGCCTCTTGCCGCAAATGGCGGATACGGCGCAGGTCCTGCACTATGCCAGGACCCTGCCGGGCCTGTTCGCCTCGGTATTGGTGCCGAATCTGCGGGGCGCCGAACATGCCCTGGAGGGCGGAGCGGACCTGATGGTCCTGCCCCTTTCGGCCAGCCTTGCGCATAGCATGGCCAACCTCAGGAAGACGCCGGACGAGGTCGTGGGCGAGATGCGGCGCATCCGCGCGGCCCGGGACGCCTCGGGCAGCAAGACGCTGATCGAAGGCGGAGTGGGTACGGCCTTCGGCTGTACCCTGCAGGGCGAGGTGAAGGCGTCGGAGGTGCTGCGGCTGATGCAGGCGCTGCTGGACGCAGGGGCCGACCGGGTCAGTCTGGCCGACACCGTGGGCTATGCCGATCCCGTTGCGGTGGCTCGCCTGTTCGAGCAGGCGCTGCGGCTTGCCGGAGACAGGTTCTGGTGCGGCCATTTTCACGACACGCGCGGCCTGGCGCTGGCCAATGTATATGCCGCCCTGCAACTGGGCGTGGATCGGTTCGATGCCTCCCTGGCCGGCATAGGCGGCTGCCCGCATGCGCCGGGCGCCAGCGGCAACGCCTCGTCGGAAGATCTGGCCTTCATGCTCGCGTCGATGGGCATAGACACCGGCATCGACATCGGCAAGCTGCTTGCGCTCAGGCGCAAGGTGGCGCGCTGGCTGGATGGCGAGCCCACCTACGGCACCCTCTGGAAGGCCGGCCTGCCCGGCCATTTCGACCGGCCGCACCTCGCAGGCTGAGCATGCCTGCGTGCAAGCGCTTCAAATGACAGGAGTCCCATGACCGACACTCATCCCCTTCCCCTGAAAGGCATCCGCGTGGCGGAGTTCACCCATATGGTGATGGGACCGACCTGCGGCATGATCCTGGCCGACCTCGGCGCCGAGGTCATCAAGATCGAGCCGCCCGGCGGGGACAGGACCCGCAACCTGCCCGGGCTGGGCATCGGATTCTTTCGCAGCTTCAATCGCAACAAGAAAAGCGTCGTGCTGGACATCACGACCGAAGGCGGCCAGGCAGCCGCGGTGGAACTGATCGGCCAGTGCGACGTCGTGCTGGAGAACTTCCGCCCCGGCCTGATGGCCAAATTCGGCCTGGATTACCAGACGCTGTCGGCACGCTACCCCCGTCTGGTCTATGCATCACACAAGGGGTTCTTGCCCGGTCCCTACGAAAAGCGCCTGGCCCTGGACGAGGTCGTGCAGATGATGGGGGGGCTGGCGTACATGACAGGCCCGTCAGGCCGCCCCTTGCGGGCCGGGACCAGCGTCAACGACATCATGGGGGGCATGTTCGGCGTCATAGGCGTGCTTGCCGCCTTGCGAGAGCGCGACGTCACGGGCAAGGGGCAGGAAGTGCAAAGCGCGCTGTTCGAGAACTGCGTGTTTCTCTGCGCCCAGCACATGCAGCAATATCTAATGACCCAGGAGGCCCCGCCGCCGATGCCTTCGCGCGTATCGGCCTGGAGCGTCTACGACGTATTCACGCTGGCAGACCGGGAGCAATTGTTCATCGGCGCGGTCAGCGACAGGCAATTTGCGATTCTTTGCCAGGTGCTTGGCCGCCAGGATCTGCTGGAGCGGCCCGAGTATGCCGACAACGCGGCGCGGGTGGCGGTCCGGCCTCAATTGTTGCAGGAACTGGGCGATATCCTGCGCGAGCATGCGTTGGCCGACCTGGCCCCTCGGCTCGAGGCGGCGGGCATCCCTTACGCGCCGATCAGCCGGCCGGACCAACTGGTCCAGGACCCGCACCTCAAGCAAAGCGGAGGCTTGGCGCCCATGCAAACGGACGATGGCGGCACGACCGATGTGGTGCTGCTCCCGCTGATGCTGGGCAATCGCCGGCCCGGGGTTCGTATGCCGCTGCCCAAGGTGGGCGAACACACCGAAGAAGTGCTACGCATGGCAAAGGGAGCGATACATCCGGACTAGCCTGCTCAATGCACCGACACACGCTGCGCGGCCCGCAGCGTCAAACCATAAGACCAAGCAACCCTCCTGGAGGAGACAATCATGCCCAGGCTTTCCCTTGCGCGCAGAACGCTGATCATGCTGGCAGCGGCCGCCGCGGTCTCGAGCGTCGCTGCGCATGCGCAGCATTCCGCCCCTCTTCACGTCATTCTGCCGCTCAGTCCCGGCTCCGGCGTGGACGTGATCACGCGCTCGGCGCAGGAGGCGCTGTCCAGGGCCTTCGATGGCCAGTCGGTCGTGATAGAGAACCGTCCCGGTTCGGGCGGCGTGATCGGCACCCAGGCGCTGGTGCGGGCCAGGCCAGACGGCACCACGGTAGGCATCATCTCGAACAATCACTCGGTGAACCCGGCCGTGCTGAAGAACCTGCCCTACGACAGCCTGGCCGATGTCACGCCCATCAGCATAATCGGGGGCTCGCCCTTCATCTTCGTGGTCAATCCGGACAAAGTGCCTGCGCGCACCGCTGCCGAACTGCAGGCATACCTGAAAACCCGGCCCAATGAACTGAATTTCGGCTCGGCTGGCAACGGCACGATCATTCATCTGGCCGGCGAGATGTTCCTGCAGGCTGCCGGGGTGCAGGCCGACCATATACCGTACCGGGGCACCGGCCCGATGGTCGTCGATCTGCTGGGCGGGCAGATAGAAATGGGCGTGGCGTCGCTGGATGCCGTGCAGGGCCACTTGCGCAGCGGCAAGCTGCACGCCATCGGCGTGATGGGCAGGCAGCGCCTGAAGTCCATGCCCGAGATCCCTACGTTCGTCGAACAGGGTTTCCCCGACGTGGACGTGGCAGGGTGGTTTGCGGTGGTCGGGCCCAAGGGTCTGCCGGCCGAGCACGTCCAGCGCATCCATGCCGGTTTCGTCAAGGCCTTCAACGATCCGCAGGTTCAGGCAGGTTTTGCCAGCCGGGACAATTTCCTAATGTTGAACACGCCCGAGCAGGCGGCCGACTTTCTGCGCACCGAGCAAAGCCGATATGCGG
>NZ_JBANET010000028.1:0-44033 GCF_037026685.1 Orrella sp. JC864
CGCGCCGGATAGCCCGGCTGGGGATAAGGCCGGTAGGGGTAGTGCTGGCCTGGCCGGTGCGGCTGGCGCGGCTGGATCGGCACCACCGGCTGGACCTCGATATAGCTGGGCGCGGTATAGGCAGGCCGCTGGCGCTGCGGCGCATTGCCCGGCGCGCGGTAGACCTTGTCGGGCGCAGGCGCCGGGCGCGTCATGGGCGCGTTGGCGCGCGCGGCCGGGCTGGGCATGGCGGGCGAGGCCGGGTTGGCCGGCGGGGCCACCGACGCCGGCGGGGTGATGGTCGAATAGCTGCGGCCCTCGCTGCGCGCCAGTTGCAGGCCCCTGTCGTGCGGGTCGGCGTGATGCCGCCCGGGCTGCGCCTGGCCGAACGCCGGCGCGCCCGCCAGGGCCGCGCCCAGGCCGCCCAGCAGCACCAGCGGGCCAGCCCGCCGGCGCAGGCCGGCCGCAAACAGGAAAAAAACGCGATAAGCTTGCATCGGGTGCCTCTCTGGTGCCTCGCTTGGGGCTTGCATCGTACCGTGCCCGGCGCAACCAGCCTCGCCCGGGTGGCGGCGCGCGTCAAGCGTCATACGTAAGCGAATGCTGCACGGCTGGCCGGCATGCGTCGGCCGTGGCATCATGCGCAGGCACCGGCGCCAGCCCGGCGCGGCCCTGCACGCAGGCGCGGCCGTCGCCCTGCCGTCCCACGGAGCCCCGCATGATCCCGACCCGCCGCCTCGCCTTGCTTGCCGTGCCCCTGGTCCTGGCCCTGGGCAGCGTGCCCGCCCGGGCCGCGCTGGAGGTCGGCGAACGCGCCCCGGACTTCACCGCGCCCGCGGCCCTGGCCGGCAAGCCATTCGAGTTCCGCCTGTCGCAGGCGCTCGCGCAAGGGCCGGTGGTGCTGTATTTCTACCCGGCGGCCTTCACCCAGGGCTGCACCATCGAGGCCAACAGTTTTGCGCAGGCCATCGACGACTACAAGGCCGTCAACGCCACCGTCATCGGCGTCTCCGGCGACGACATGGACACGCTGTCGCGCTTCTCGGTCACCGCCTGCGGCGGCAAGTTCGCGGTGGCGTCGGACAGCAAGCACCGGATCATGAAAGACTACGACGTCGAGCACGCGGTGCTGCCCGGCGTGGCCAACCGGGTCTCGTTCGTGATCTCGCCGCAAGGCCGGATCATCTACCAATACGCCAGCAGCAACCCGCACCAGCACGTGGACAACACCTTGCAGGCGGTGCGCAGGTGGCATGCCGAATCGGCCCGGGCGCGCTAGCGCCCGGTTTCATCAGCTGGCCGGCTCCTGGCCCTGCCGCTTGTCCAGGCGCTTGAGAAACACCCGCATCTCCTTGCCGGCCTGCACGTCGCCGCGGCGCTCCGAAGCGGCCAGCCCGGCCTGCCAGGCGCGCCGCGCGCCGGGGACATCGCCCAGTTCGAGGCAGGCCCGTCCCAGCCACTTCCAGGCGGCCGAATGCTCCGGATCGAAGGCCACGGCCGCCTCCAGGTGCTCGCGCGCCTTTTCCGGCCGGCCCTGCTCGGCATATCCCTTGCCCAGCGAAAAACGCAGCAGCAGGTTGTCCTGGCCCTGGGCCAGCATGGCTTGCAAACGGTCGATCAGCGGCTGCATGAGACGAGGGCCGGGGGCGCCAGGCGCGGCTGCGGCCTTGAAGGGATGGGCAATGCCCATGATAGCGGACCGGCGCGCACGCCGCCGCCAAGACCCCGGCGCCGCCGCAGGCTTGCCCGCCTGCCGCCGCAAACGCGGCGCAAGGACGCGGCGATTGCTACACTCGAAGGCAAACGCCGCGCACGCCTGTTCCGTGCCGCCGGTATTCCCGCCCACTTCGCGCACGCCCCGCCATGCCCAGCATCGACGACTTCACCGTGACCGATATCGAAGGCAAGCCCGTGCCCCTGGCGCGCTTCCGGGGCCAGGTGGTGCTGGTGGTCAACGTGGCCTCGCGCTGCGGCTTCACGCCGCAATACGAAGGCCTGCAGGCGCTTTACCGCGACTACCGCGACCAGGGCTTGGCGGTGCTGGGCTTTCCCTGCAACCAGTTCGGCCGCCAGGAGCCCGGCGACCAAGCGCAGATCCGCGAGTTCTGCACGACGCGCTTTGGCGTGAGCTTTCCGCTTTTTGCCAAGATCCAGGTCAACGGCCAACAGGCCGAGCCGCTCTATCGCTGGCTCAAGCGCGAAAAGACCGGCTTGCTGGGCACCGAAGCCATCAAGTGGAACTTCACCAAGTTCCTGATCGGGCGCGACGGCCGGGTCATCCGGCGCTATGCGCCCACCGACGCGCCGCAATCGCTGCGCGCCGACATCGAGACGGCCTTGCGCGCCAGCGCCGCCTGACCTGCGCCACACGGATCGCCACGCCATGATCGACCTCTACTACTGGACCACGCCCAACGGCCACAAGATCACGATGTTCCTGGAAGAGACCGGCCTGCCCTACCGTATCCACCCGGTCGACATCGGGCGCGGCGAGCAGTTCGACCCGGCCTTCCTGGCCATCTCGCCGAACAACCGCATCCCCGCCATCGTGGACCACGACCCCGGCGACGGCCAGGCGCCGATCCCGCTGTTCGAGTCCGGCGCCATCCTGCTCTACCTGGCCGACAAGACCCATCAGTTCATCGCGGCCGATCCGCGCGGGCGCGCGGACACGCTGCAATGGCTGTTCTGGCAGATGGGCGGGCTGGGGCCCATGGCCGGCCAGAACCACCATTTCTCGGCCTGCGCGCCGGAAAAAATCCCTTATGCGATCGACCGCTACGTGCGCGAGACCGGGCGCCTGTATGGCGTGCTGGACCGCCGCCTGGCCGACCGCGAATTCATCACGGGCGACTATTCGATCGCCGACATGGCCTGCTATCCCTGGATCGTGCCGCACGCGCGCCAGCAGCAGGACCTGGACGATTTTCCCCACCTCAGGCGCTGGTTCGACGCCGTCGCCGCCCGCCCCGCCACGCAGCGGGCCTACCGGCGCGGCATGGGCTTTTTTATGGATACGGACAATGCACGGTGAATACAAGGTGCCGGGCGGCAAGCTGGTCGTGGTCGACCTGGCCGTGGCCGACGGCAAGCTGGCCCAGGTGCAGGTCAGCGGCGATTTCTTCCTCGAGCCGCCCGAGGCCCTGGCGGCAATCGACGCGGCCATAGAAGGCCTGCCGGCCGGCAGCAGCCCGGCCCGGATCGAAGCCGCCATCCGCCAGGCGCTGCCGCAAGGCGTGGAAATGTTCGGCTTCTCGCCCGAGGCGGTGGCGGTGGCGGTGCAAAGGGCGCTGGCATGAGCGCGCCGGACCATTCCCAAGGCCTGCCGCAAGCCGGACCGGCCGAGACCGGATGGCGCGACCATGATTGGCAACTGCTGCACGAAGGCCCGCAAGAGCCGGCCATGCACATGGCCCTGGACGCGGTGCTGGCCGACGAGGTCGGCGCGGGCCGCCGGCCCGCCACGCTGCGCATCTGGGAATGGGCCTCGCCCGCGGTGATCATCGGCCGCTTCCAGTCGCTGCGCAACGAGGTCGATCCCCAGGGCGCGGCCCGGCACGGCATCACCGTGGTGCGGCGGGTCAGCGGCGGCGGCGCCATGTTCGTCGAGCCGGGCAATACCATCACCTATTCGCTCTACGCGCCGCAGTCGCTGGTGCAGGGCATGTCCTTTGCCCAGTCCTACGCTTTCCTGGACGCCTGGGTGATCAAGGCCCTGGCCGGCCTGGGCATCCGCGCCTGGTACCAGCCGCTGAACGACATCGCCTCCGAGAGCGGCAAGATCGGCGGCGCGGCCCAGGCCCGGCGCGGCAAGGCAGTGCTGCACCATGCCACGCTGTCCTATGACATCGACGCGGACAAGATGACCGAGGTGCTGCGCATCGGCAAGGAAAAGCTCTCGGACAAGGGCATCGCCAGCGCCAAGAAGCGCGTGGACCCGCTGCGCAGCCAGACCGGCATGCCGCGCCCGGACATCATCGCCCACATGCTGTCGGTGTTCCGGCAAGAATACGGGCTGCGGCCCGGCGCCATCACGGCCCACGAACGCGAACTGGCGCGGGCGCAGGCCCGCGAGAAGTTCTCCTCGCCCGAATGGACCGCCCACGTGCCCTGATCCGCCGTTCCTCGAAAAGGAGTCAGACCATGCCCCGCCCCAACGCCATCGATTCCCGCCGCCGCGCCCCGGCCGTCCTGCGCTGGCCGGCCGGCCTGCTGGCCGGCGCCCTTGCGCTGGCCGGCTGCGGCAGTTCGCCGCCCGCCACCATCTCGCTGCCGGGCCCGGGCCAGGCGCAAGCGGCGGACGGCCCCGCGCTGCAGACCGAGCGGGTGCGCTATACGCGCAGCCAGCCGGGCTGCAGCGGCCAGGACTGCCCCACCATCGACGTCGATGCGCTGCGCTTTCCCAACGATCCCAAGCTCACCGCGCTGGTGGACGAGGCGCTGGCGGCCATGACGGGCTTGGACGTGAACGTGCGCCATCCCTACCGCACCCTGGAGGAGTTCGAGCAATACTACTGGCGCACCGCGCAGCCGCGCGACAGCACTACCCTGCGCGCCAGCCTGGTGCGCCAGACGCCCGCGCTGGCCGTGATCGAGCTGCTCAGCGGCGTCTACACCGGCGGCGCCCACGGCATACCGGCCACGCAGTTCCTGAACTGGGATCGCCAGGCGCAGCGCGTGCTCAGCCTGGATGACGTGCTCGAACCGGGCCGCAAGGCCGACTACGTCAAGGCGCTCGAACGCGCCCACGCGGCCTGGCTGCAGACCAACGAGGACGCGCGCCAGGACCGCGCGGCCTACGACAAGATGTGGCCCTTCGTGCCCAGCGAGAACTATGCGCTGGCCCAGGACGGGCTGGTGGTCAAGTACGACGTCTATGTCATTGCGCCCTACTCGCACGGCCAGCCCGCGCTGACCATCCCCTACGAGCAATTGCGTGGCATACTGCGGCCCGCCTATCTGCCAGGATGACACGCAGGATGCCGCCTTGCGGCGGCATCCCGCGCACCGCCGCCACATGACCCGACACCTCCCGGCAGGGCCGGACGGCTACGGCCGCCTGCGCCTGCCCGACGACACCGAACTGGCCCTGCTCAGCCAGGGCCAGGGGCCGCTGCTTCTGATGATCCACGGTTCGCTGTGCGACGCCCGCTACTGGCAGCCGCAGATGCCTGCGCTGTCGGCGCGCAGGCTGGCCTGTGCGCCCAGCCTGCGCCACTACCACCCGCTGCCGGCCGGCGGCGCGCTGGACTGGCGCCGCGACGTGCGGGACATGCTGCACCTGCTCGATACCCTGAGCCCGGATGCGCCCGTGGACGTGATGGGCCATTCGCGCGGCGGCGCCATCGCCTACCGGCTGGCGCTGGCAGCGCCTGGGCGGGTGCGCCGGCTGGTGCTGGCCGAGCCCGGTGGCGAATTCGGGCCGGCCGGGCAGGCCGACGCCCAGGGCCAGGCGCAATTCGATCAATGGAAGGCCTTGCTGCGCGAACGGCTGGCGCGCGGTGAAACCGAGGCCGCGGTCGCCGAATTCGTCGATGCCGTCAGCCGGCCCGGCACCTGGCGCATGAGCCCCGCGCCGTTTCGCGCCATGGCGCTGGATAACGCGCAGACCTTGCCCGGGCAGCTGGCCGACCCGCTGCCGCGCTACAGCGCGCAGGAAGCCGCCTCGCTGGCGCTGCCGGTCCTGCTGGTCAAGGGCCAGCGCAGCCGGGCGCGCTTTCGGCAGACCGTGGACGCGCTAGCCCAGGCCCTGCCCCAGGCCCGGACCGTGGAGATCGCCGGCGCCAGCCACGGGATGAACCTGGCCCACCCCCGGGCCTTCAATGCCGCCGTGGCCGACTTTCTGCAATAAGCGGCAGGCGCTGGCGCGGCCTGCCGGGAAGCAGGCCGCGCCGGCCCGGCCGCGCGCCTTCGGGAGCCCTCAGGGATACAGGCCGCGCACCTGGCGGGCCTGCAGGATGCGCGTGCAAGCCACGATGAAGGCCGCGGTGCGCAGGGTCACGCCATGCTGCTTGGCCGTCTGCGAGACCGAGGCATAGGCTTCGCGCATGATGCGTTCCAGGCGCTGGTTGATTTCCTCTTCGCTCCAGAAAAAGCTGGAGAAGTCCTGCACCCATTCGAAGTAGCTGACCGTGACCCCGCCGGCATTGGCCAGGACGTCGGGCACCACGATGATGCCCTTGTCGGCCAGGATGTCGTCGGCCTCGGGCGTGGTGGGGCCGTTGGCGCCCTCGACCACGATGCGCGCCCGCACCCGGTCGGCATTGGCCGAGGTCAGCTGGCCCTCCAGCGCGGCCGGCACCAGGAACTCGGTTTGCAGCCCCCACAGTTCCTCGTTGGGCAGCGCCTGGCCGCCGGCGAAACCGGCCACCCCGCCCTGGCGCGACACGTGGGCCAGCAGGTCGGAGATGTCCAGGCCGCCTTCGCGGTGCACCGTGCCGGTGTGGTCCTGCACGGCGATGACCTTGGCCCCCGCGTCGTGGAACAGGCGCGCAGCCGTGCCGCCCACATTGCCAAAGCCCTGCACCACCACCCGCGCGCCTTCGATGGCAAGCCCCGCATCGCGGGCCGCCTCGCAGGCCACCACGAAGACGCCGCGGCCCGTGGCCTCGGTGCGGCCCAGGCTGCCGCCCAGCGCCACCGGCTTGCCGGTGACCACGCCGGTGGCCGTGGAGCCTTCGTTCATGGAGTAGGTGTCCATCATCCAGGACATGATCTGCGCGTTGGTATTGACGTCCGGCGCGGGGATGTCCTTGGACGGGCCGATGATGACGCCGATCTCGCTGGTGTAGCGCCGCGTCATGCGTTCGAGTTCGGGTTGGGACAGCTGGCGCGGATCGACCCGGATGCCGCCCTTGGCCCCGCCATAGGGCAGGTTCAGCGCCGCGTTCTTGACCGACATCCAGGCCGCCAGCGCCATGACCTCGGACAGCGTGACGTCCTGGTGGTAGCGCACGCCCCCCTTGCCCGGTCCGCGCGAGGTGTTGTGCTGTACCCGATAGCCTTCGAAATGCGCGATGCGGCCGTCATCCATCTCGATGGGCACGTCGACGATGAGGGCGCGCTTAGGCCGCTTGAGGGTCTCGACCCAGCGGGCCAGCGAGCCCAGGTACGGGGTGACGCGGTCGACCTGCTGCAGGTAGATGCCCCAGGGCCCCAGCGCCTGGGCGTCGAGGTAGGAAGGCAGGACGTGGGAGGATGAGGCGGCCATTCAGCGCTCCGTTCAGTTGAGTTCCTGGCATTGTAGGGGTCGGCCCCCTGTTTTTCCTACATGCGTCCCCATTTATTAAGAAGCATATTTAATAGGGACATATCAATGCCTGCCTTGCGCCCTGCGGCTTTGCACCAGCCGCTCCAGGGCCTCGGCCAGGCGGGTATTGCCGTGCTGGCGCGCCATGCTGATGGCGTCCTCGCCCTGCAGGTTGCGCTGGCCGGGATCCGCGCCGGCCTCGATCAACAGCCTGGCCGTCTCGGCGCTGTTGGCGCGCATGGCCATCATCAAGGGCGAGGTGCCGTCGGGCGCCGGCGCATTGACGATGGCGCCCTGCTCGATCAGGTAGGCCGCCACCTCGGCCTGCCCCTTGGCCGCGGCATAGTGCAGCGGCGTCCAGCCCAGCTTGTTGACCTGCGCCCCGCGCGCCACCAGTTGCCGGCTGCGCGCCAGGTCGCCCTGCAGCGCGGTGTACATCAAAGGCGTCTCCTGCAGCCCGTTCAGGATGTTCACGTCGGTGCGCGGATCGGCCAGGATCACATCGAAGACCTTCCATGAATCTTCGCGCACGGCCTGCATCAAGGCCGGCTCGCCGCGCTCGTTGCGCACGTTCGGGTCGGTGCCCTGGCGCAGTTGCCGGGCCACGGCGGCATCCCGGTCGTTGCGGATGTCCAGCCACCAGTTGCGGTCGGCTGCCAGGGCGGCGCCCCAGTGCAGCGCCAGCCAGCAAACGAGAAAGTACTTTAAATAATCTACTTTAAACATTACACCTCAACTTTCTTCTTTATCTTATTGAAAAGGTTGAAAAAATTATCCGTCGTGGCTTGTGCGACCGTGCTCACGGGCAAGCCCTTCAGGGCCGCGATCTTCTCGGCCACGTGGACCACCTTGGACGGATCATTGAGCTTGCCGCGAAACGGCACCGGCGCCAGGTAGGGCGAATCGGTCTCGATCAGCAGCCGCTCCAGCGGCATGCGCGCCGCCACCTCGTGCAGCTGGACCGCGTTCTTGAACGTCACGATGCCCGATAGCGAAATGTAGAAACCCAGTTCCATGGCCGCCTGCGCCACTTCCCAGGACTCGGTGAAGCAATGCATTACCCCGCCGGCCTGCCCGGCCTGCTCTTCCTGCAAGATGCGCAAGGTGTCCTGGGCCGCGGCCCGGGTGTGGACGATCAAGGGCAAGCCGGCCTGCCGCGCGGCCCGGATATGGGTACGGAAACGCTGGCGCTGCCATTCAGGCGCCTCGGTCAGCCGGAAATAGTCCAGGCCTGTCTCGCCGATCGCCACCACCTTGGGGTGGGCCGACAGCGCGACCAGCTGCTCCACGCCGGGCTCGGGCGTGTCCTCGTAGTCGGGATGCACGCCCACCGAGGCCCACAGGCGCTCATGGGCATCGACCAGCGCGATCAGGTCCGGCCAGTCGGACAGGTTGACGCTGACGCACAGCGCCTGCGTGACGCCGTTGGCGTCCATGCGGGCGAAGATCTCCGGCACGTTGGCGGCCAGCTCGGGAAAATTGATGTGGCAATGCGAATCGATGAACATGGTGTATCAATGGCGCGCCGCGTCGGGGGCAACGCATGAAATGGCTATCGGGACGCCGCGGGGCCGGTCGGGCCCCTTTTGGGCGGGAGAAGCGCGCGGCGCCTGGGACGCGGGCCTTTATCCCTTGAGGCAGGATAGCACTACCCGCTGCAGGCTGGCGTGCACGAACAGCTTGGCGTTCAGCGGGTGCCCGGCCAGGCGCTGCTGCTGGGCCAGCCAGCGGGCGGTCTCGGCCACCTGCGCCGGCCGCGCCCGGGCGGCGATGCGCGCCGCGCTTGCGCCCAGCTGGGGAAAATAGCGCGGCGCGGCGCCCGCGGCATGCAGCATCAGGTCCGCATAAGCCCGCTGCAGCACATCCAGCCATTGGCCGGCCGGCACTTTTTCCAGCCCCTCGACCAGCGGCCCCAGGTCGGGCGCCTGGCCTTGGGCCAGCTGCTGCCACAGGCCTTGCAGCCAATCCGGGCAGGCGCTCTCGCGCTGCTGCGCCAGCCGCACGGCGGCCAGGGGCGCGCCGCCGGCGGCGGCCAGCCAGGCCTGCGGGTCGTCCAGGCCCTGTCCGGCCAGCCACTGGCTGGCCTGCGCGGCCGTAGGCGCTGGCAGCGGCAGGCGCCGGCAGCGCGACACCAGCGTCGGCAGCAGCTGGTCCGGGGCGTCGGCCACCAGCAGGAAGATCGTATGGGCCGGCGGCTCTTCCAGCACCTTGAGCAAGGCATTGGCCGAGACCACGTTCAGCGATTGCGCCGGATAGACCAGCGCCACGCGCCAGCCGCCGCGATGCGTGCCGGTGTTGAACCACGATTCGAGCGCGCGCACCTGGTCGATGCGGATCTCGCGCGAGGGCGCGCGCTTGGCCGCGGCGGCGGTGCCCTCGGCCGGCGCCTCCTCGCCCTCGCCCTGCTCGGCGCCCTCCTGCAGCGCCACCGCCTCGGGCCGCAGGCGCCGCAGGTCCGGATGGTTGCCGCGCGCGAACCACAGGCAGGCCGGGCAGGCGCCGCAGGCCAGGCCTTGCGCCGACGACTCGCACAGCAGGCTGGCCGCGGCCGCCACCGCAAAATCGATCTTGCCGATGCCGGCCATGCCATGCAGCAGCCAGGCGTGCGCGAAACGATCGCGCTGAGCCAGCCAGGCGCGCGCCGTCTCGACCTGCCAGGGCAGAAAGGCAGGCACGGCGGGCTGCTGCGAGCCCTGTGCGGCGCCCGCCGGGCTCATTGCGCCTCCTGCAGCAGCGCGCGCAGGTCTTGCGCCAGCTCCTGGCGGATGGCCTCGATGCCCTGCGTGGCGTCGATCACCCGGAAGCGTCCCGGGTCGTCCTGGGCGCGGGCCTGGTAGGCCGCGCGGGTGCGCACGAAGAAGGCGTCGGCTTCGGATTCGAAGCGGTCGGGTTCGCGCGCCTGCGAGCGGCGCGCCCGCGCCACCTCCAGCGGCACGTCGAACAGCCAGGTGCGGTCGGGCTGCAGGCCGCCCTGCACCCACTGCTCCAGGGCCGCCACGGGGGCCGCGCCCAGCTCCCGGCCGCCGCCCTGGTAGGCATAGGTGGCGTCGGTGAAACGATCGCATAGCACCCAGCGCCCGGCCGCCAGGGCCGGCGCGATGACCTGCTCGATATGCTCGCAACGCGCGGCGAACATCAGCAGCGTCTCGGTGCGCAGGGACATGGGCTGGCTCAGCAGCATCTCGCGCAGCCGCTCGCCCAGGGCGGTGCCGCCGGGCTCGCGTGTGACCAGCACGTCGCGGCCGGCCTGGCGCAGCCGCTCGGCCAGCCACTGGACATGGGTGCTCTTGCCCGCGCCGTCCACGCCTTCAAGGGTCAGGAATCGTCCGCGGCCGATCATGGATTGCGTCCCAATATGTAGCGCGAGACCGCGCGGTTGTGTTCGGCCAGGTTGGTGGAGAACTGGCTGGTGCCGTCCCCGCGCGAGACGAAATAGTAGTACTTGTGCGACTCGGGCTGCACCGCGGCCAGCAGCGCGGCCCGTCCCGGGCTGGCAATGGGCGTGGGAGGCAGCCCGGCCCGCGTGTAGGTGTTCCAGGGCGTGTCGGTCTGCAGGTCGCGCTTGCGGATGCGGCCCTGGTAGGCCTCGCCCATGCCGTAGATCACGGTCGGATCGGTCTGCAGCAGCATGCCCGTGCGCAGCCGGTTGATGAATACGCCCCCCACCCGGGTGCGCTCGGGGCCGTGGCCGGTTTCCTTCTCGATGATGGAGGCCAGGATCAGGGCTTCGTAGGGCGTGGCCAGCGGCAGGCCTTCGGCGCGCTGGTCCCAGGCGGCCTGCAGCTCGCGCTGCATCGCGGCGTGCGCCTGGCGCAGCAGCTCGAAATCGGAGGTGCCGGGCGTAAAGACGTAGGTATCGGGAAAGAACAGGCCCTCGGGATTGAGCGCCTGCACCGCAAGGCGCTCGAGCAGCTCGGCGTCGGACACGCCGTCCAGGGTCTGGGTGACGTCGGGATGCGCGCGCAGCGCGGCCCGGATCTGCCGGTAGGACCAGCCTTCGACCAGCGTGATCTGGCGCTGGCTCATCTGGCCGCGCGCGATGCGATCGAGCAGCGTCCACGCCGTATCGCCGCGGCGCGCCTCGTAGCCGCCGGCCTTGAGCAGGGTATCGCGCTCGGTCAGGCGGGCCAGCAGGGCGAAGGCGCGCGGATGCACCGGGATGCCGGCCTGGTTGAGCTTGCGCGCCACGGCGGCCGGGCCGCTGCCCGGGTCGACGACGAAATCGACGCGATCGGCCGGCAGCGCCAGCGGACGCTCCACCCACCACCAGGCGCCGGCGGCCAGGCCGCCGGCCAGCAGGACCAGCGGCAGGAACACGGCAAGCAGCAGGATACGCAAAGTCTTTTTCATAGGAGGCGCAAGTTTAATGGATCGCGGCGAGCCGGTATCATCCGGGGATAGACTGCCGCGCGCACCACAAGTGCCCGGCGCCCCGTTTCGGACCGCCTACGCATGACCGCCAGCCCCGCACCCCTTGCCAGCTTCATCGCCCCCTTGCCCGCCCACGCCGTGATTTCGGCCAGCGGCGCCGACGCCCTTGCCTTCCTGCACGGCCAGCTCACCAACGACGTCATCGGGCTCGGACCCCAGGCAGCGCGCCTGGGCGGCTATTGCACGGCCAAGGGCCGGCTGCTGGCCAGCATGGTCTATTGGCACGCCCAGCCCGCTCAGGACGGGCAGCCGCCCACCGTGCTGATGCTGGTCAGGCGCGACCTGGCCGAGGCGCTGCTCAAGCGCCTGCGGATGTTCGTGCTGCGCGCCAAGGTCGTGCTGGCGCTGACCGACCTGCAGGTCCATGGCGTGCAGGCGGCCGGCGACGCGGCCCGGCAGGCCCTGCGCGACGCGCTGCAGGCCTTGCCCGGGCAGGCCCCGTGGCAGCGCACCGAACTGCCTGGCGGCACCTGGATCGCCGCGCCGGCGGCCGGCAGCGGCGTGTCGCGCTGGTGGTGGATCGCCTCGCCCGGCCAGGCCCAGGCCGGCGCCGCCCTGCCCTTGCCCGCCGCCCCGGCGCAAGCCTGGCATGAGGCGGACATTGCCGCCGGGCTGCCGTGGATCGGCGCGCCGACACAGGACCTGTTCATTCCCCAGACCGTCAACCTGGACCTGATCGAGGGCGTAAGCTTCAACAAGGGCTGCTATCCGGGCCAGGAAGTCGTGGCCCGCAGCCACTACCGCGGCACGGTCAAGCGCCGCATGGGATACGGCCGGCTGGCCGCGGGGGCGCAAGCCGCCTTGCAGGCCGGCACGGACATCTACCAGGCGGGCCAGCCCGACGAACCCTGCGGCCGGGTCGTGGATGCGGCCGGCGACGCGCTGCTGTTCGAGGCCCCGCTGCCGGCGCAGCAGGACGCCGACCTGCGCCTGGGCGCGGCCGACGGCCCGGCCATCGCGGTGCAGGCCCTGCCCTATCCGCTGGCCAAGGCGCAATAGGCCGCATCCGCCTGCCCACGCCCGCGGCCGGGCCCGCGGGCCGCTAGCGGCGGCGCTGCAGCATCTGCACGATGCCCGAGAAGTCTTCCTGGCCGTGGCCGGCCGCGCTATGCAGGCTGTACAGGTTGCGCGCCAGTTCGCCCAGCGGCGTGGTCGCGCCCGTGGCCAGCGCGGCTTCGGCGGCCAGGCCCAGGTCCTTGAGCATCAGGTCCACGCCGAAGCCGCCTGCGTAGCCCTTGGCCGCCGGCACATTCTCCATCACGCCCGGCCAGGGGTTGTAGACCTCGGTCGCCCAGTTGCGGCCCGAGCTCTTGGCGATGATGTCCGACAGCACCTTGGGATCCAGGCCGTTGGCCACGCCCAGCGCCAGCGCCTCGCTGGTGCCGGCCATGAGTATGCCCAGCAGCATGTTGTTGCAGATCTTGGCGACCTGTCCGGCGCCCGAGCCGCCGGCATGGAAGATGTTCTTGCCCATCTTCTCCAGGATGGGCCGCGCCCGGGCCAGGCCCTGCTCGGATCCGCCCACGATGAAGGTCAGCGTGCCGGCCGCCGCCCCGGCCGTGCCGCCGGAGACCGGCGCATCGAGCAGGGTCAGCCCCCGCTCTTGCGCGGCCTGCGCCACGCGGCGGGCGGACTGCGGCGCGATGGTGCTGCAATCGAGCACCAGCGCATCGGCCGGGATCTGCGCCAGCAGGCCGTCGGCCAGGTAGAGCTGCTCGACGTGGCGGCTGGCCGGCAGCATGGTGATCACGCACTGCACGCCGGCCACGGCCTGCGCGGCGCTGGCGCAAGGCTGCGCGCCGTCCTCGGCCAGGGCGCGCATGGCCGGCTCGGACAGGTCGTGGACCTGCAGGGCATGGCCGGCGCGCAGCAGGTTGCGCGCCATCGGCGCGCCCATGTTGCCCAGCCCGATGAATCCGATCTTTTCCATCTGCTTGTCTCCTTGGTTCTTTTCTTGTCTATCCCACCGCCCGCTTGCCATTCTCCAGGCCGGCCAGCGGCCCGCCGTCCAGCCCCCATGGCGGCTGCAGGAAAGGCTGCACCCACTGCTCGTCGGCCTGGGCCAGCGTGGCCGGTCGCCAGGACGGCTTGCGGTCCTTGTCGATCAGCAAGGCGCGGATGCCTTCGGCGAAATCGCCCTGCGAGGCGCACATCAGCGCGGCCCAGTATTCCAGCCGGAACACCTCGGCCAGCGACATCAGCCTGGCGCGCTGCTGCAGCGCGAACGCCAGGCGCGCCGAACCCGGCGCGCCGGCGGCCAGCGTATCGGCCGCCTTGGCCAGCCACGGATCGGCATGGCCGCGCAAGGTGGCGATCTCTTCGCAGATCTGCGCCAGGTCGTTGCCGCTGCACAAGGCGTTGATCAGCATCAGGTGCTGGCGCAAGGGCCCGGGGACCGCCTCCTCGGCCGGCGCGCGGGCGCGCAGGGCCCGCTCCAGCAGCCCGTCGTTGGTGCCGCGCGCGGCCACGGTGTAGTCGCCGTTGCCGGTCCAGGGCTGGGCCTGCAGCTCGGCCAGCAGGGCCGGCCAGTCGGCCGAGGCGATCTGGTAGTCGGCCAGCCCGGCGAAGAGGGCATCGCCGGCGTTGAGCTGCGCGCCCGTCAGCGCCAGGAACAGGCCGCTGCGGCCGGGCAACCGGTTCAGCAGCCAGCTGCCCCCCACGTCGGGAAACAGGCCGATGCTGATCTCGGGCATGGCCAGGCGCGAAGTCTCGCTGACCACGCGATGGCTGGCGCCGGCCATCAGGCCGATGCCCCCGCCCATGACGATACCGTGCCCCCAGCACAGCACCGGCTTGGGATAGGCATGGATGTCGTAGTCCAGCCGGTACTCGGTGGCGAAAAAGGACTGGGCGTAGTCGTTGGCCAGGGGCTCGCGCGCCGCGTTCTCGCGCATGCTGCGGTACAGGCCGTGCAGGTCGCCGCCAGCGCAAAACGCCTTGCCGCCCGCGCCGGCCAGCACCACCACCGCGACGGCCGGATCCTGCGCCCAAGTCTGCAGCCTGGCGGCCAGCTGCTCGCACATGGCCAGCGACAGGCTGTTGAGCGTCTGCGGCGCGTTGAGCGTGGCCACGCCCAGCCGCATGCCGTTCTCGCAGGGCAGCTCTTCGAACAGTACCGGGTCGCTCATCGCAGTTCGGCTCCCTTTTCCAGCAATTGGCGCGCGATGATCACGCGCATGATCTCATTGGTGCCTTCCAGGATCTGGTGCACCCGCGTATCGCGCACCAGGCGCTCGAGCGGGTAGTCCCTGAGATAGCCGTAGCCGCCGTGGATCTGCTGGGCATCCAGGCACACCTGAAAGCCCAGGTCCGTGGCCAGCCGCTTGGCCATGGCGCAATAGGTCGACGCATCCGACGCGCCGCTGTCGAGCTTGCAGGCGGCCAGGCGCACCATCTGGCGCGCGGCCACCACGTGCGTGGCCATGTCGGCCAGCTTGAATTGCAGGGCCTGGAACTCGGCCAGGGGGCGGCCGAACTGGCGCCGCCCGCCCATGTAGGCACGCGCCGCGTCCAGCGCACCTTGCGCGGCCCCGACCGAGCAGGTGCCGATATTGATGCGCCCGCCGTCCAGCCCGCGCATGGCGATGCGAAAGCCCTCGCCCTCGGCGCCCAGCAGGTTTTCGGCCGGCACGCTGACGTTCTCGAACATGATGGGCCGCGTGGACTGGCTGTTCCAGCCCATCTTCTCTTCCTTGCGCCCGTAGGTGATGCCGGGGGTGTCGGCCGGCACGGCGAAGGCCGAGATCCCGGAAGCGCCCGGCCCGCCGGTGCGCGCCATCAGCACCAGCAGGTCCGTGTCGCCGCCGCCGGAAATGAAGGCCTTGGCGCCGTTGATGACGTAGGCGTCGCCGCGCCGCTCGGCGCGCGTGGCCAGCGAGGCGGCGTCCGAGCCGGCCCCCGGTTCGGTCAGGCAGTACGAGGCCAGCTTCTGCCCGGCGGCCAACTGCGGCCCCCACTGCTCGCGCACGGCCGGCGTGGCCCATTGGCCCACCATCCAGGTCGCCATGTTGTGGATGGTCAGGAAGGCGGCCGTGGACGGATCCACGGCCGCCAGCTCCTCGAACACCAGGGTGGCGTCCAGGCGCGGCAAGCCCAGGCCCCCGATCTGCTCGCTGGCGTACAGGGCGCAAAAGCCCAGCTTGCCGGCGCTGGCAAAGGCCTCCTTGGGAAAAATGCTCTCGGCGTCCCAGCGCGCCGCATGCGGCGCCAGTTCTCCCTGGGCGAAATCGCGGGCGGCCTGCACGAAGGCCTGCTGCTCCTCGGTCAATTCCAGATCCACGTCGTCTCCTCACTCTTTGCGGCGATGCTCTGCGGATTGTGCATGACGTTAACGTAAACGTAAACCGCGGAAAGCCTGCGGCCCGCTGGCCGGCCGGCGCCGGCTCAGTGGCGGCGCTTGCCGAAGGGCAAGGGACGATGCGCGGCGCGGCGCCGGCGCGACTCCATGGGGTCGAAGTCCAGCGGGCGGTATATCTCGATGCGGTCGTGCTCGCGCACCGGGGTATCGGGCTGGCAAGGCTTGCCGTAGATGCCTACGCCGCAGGCCCACGGGTCCAGCCCGGGAAAAGCCTGCGCAAAGCCGCTGGTCCGCAGGGCCTGGGCCACGTCGGCGCCGGCGGGCAGCTCGGCCTGCACCTGCCAGACCCGGTCGGGCAGCGCGTGGCAGACCGTGCAGCGCACCGGCTCATCCGCCATAGACGGCCTCGGCGCGCTTGGTGAACGAATCGATGAAACTGCTGGCGACGCGGTTGAACACCGGCCCCACCAGCGCCTCGAGCGTGCGGCTGGAAAACGCGTAGTTCAGGGTGAAATGCACCTTGCAGGCGTCTTCGGCCAGGGTGATGAACTCCCAGTTGCCCACCAGCTCGGAGAACGGCCCGTCGACCAGGTGCAGGTCGATGCGATGCGGATAGTCGTGCACGTTGCGCGTGGTAAAGCGCTGGCGCAGGCCCGCGAACGCGATGGTCACCGAGGCCTGCATGCCCGTCTCGGAGCGCGACTGGACCTCGGCGCCGCCGCACCAGGGCATGAACTCCGGGTACTTCTCCACGTCCGCGACCAGGTCGAACATCTGGGCGGCGGAATACGGGACCAGGACGGAACGCTCTACTTTGTGCATCGATAATGGCAAATGGCTCTAGAATAGACAGATTTTACCGGCACATCGCCGCTTGCGCCGAAACGCCTGGCGCTGGCGCCGGCGCCTACTCTTTGCCGCCTGCGGCGGACCCTATCGCCATCCATGAGCATCATCGAAAACCGCAAGGCCTTTCACGACTACTTCATCGAAGACCGCTACGAGGCCGGCCTGGTCCTGCAAGGGTGGGAAGTCAAGGCCATCCGGGAAAAACGCGTCCAGCTCAAGGAAAGCTACGTCATCGTGCGCGACGGCGAGCTCTGGATCATGGGCATGCACGTCAGCCCCCTGCCGACGGCCTCCACGCACATACACCCCGACGCGGTGCGCACGCGCAAGCTGCTGCTGCGCGCCGAGGAGATCTCCAAGCTCATCGGCAAGGTCGAGCAGCGCGGCTACACGCTGATTCCGATCGACTTGCACTACAAGAACGGCCGCGTCAAGCTGCAGTTCGGCCTGGCGCGCGGCAAGAAGCTGCACGACAAGCGCGATACCCAGCGGGAAAAGGACTGGCAGCGCGAGCACGCGCGCATCATGAAGCACGACACGCGCAAGCGCGCCTAGCGGCCGCGCCGCGGCGCGCCGATCAGCTGCGCGGCGACCCGCCCGGCGCCGCCCCGCTCTTGACGATGGTCATGGCCGAGGCCACCAGGCTGCCCACGTCCGACAGGTTCGAGGGCAGGATCAAGGTGTTGCCTTGCTTGGCCACGTTGCCGAAGGCGTCGACATAGCGTTCGGCCACGCGCAGATTGACCGCTTCCATGCCACCCGGGGCGTTGAGGGCTTCGGCCACCTGGCCGATGGCGCGGGCCGTGGCCTCGGCAATGGCCAGCACCGCCGCCGCCTCGCCCTGGGCCTGGTTGATCTGCGCCTGCTTCTCGCCCTCCGAACGCGCGATGAAGGCCTCGCGCTCGCCGGTGGCGATGTTGATCTGCTCCTGGCGCCGTCCTTCCGAAGCCGCGATGAGGGCGCGCTTTTCCCGCTCGGCGGTGATCTGCGCCTGCATGGCGCGCAGGATCTCGTTGGGCGGGGTCAGGTCCTTGATCTCGTAGCGCAGCACCTTCACGCCCCAGTTCAGCGCCGCCTCGTCCAGCGCCGAGACGATGGTGCTGTTGATGAATTCGCGCTCTTCGAAGGTGCGGTCCAGCTCCATCTTGCCGATGACCGAGCGCAAGGTGGTCTGGGCCAGCTGCGTGATGGCCGTGATGTAGTTCGACGAGCCGTAGGAGGCGCGCATCGGGTCGGTAACCTGGAAATACAGCACGCCGTCGACCTGCAGCTGGGTGTTGTCGCGCGTGATGCAGACCTGGCTGGGCACGTCCAGCGGAATCTCCTTGAGCGAATGCTTGTAGGCCACGCGTTCGATGAAGGGGATCACGAAGCCTGCGCCCGGCGAGAGCACCCGGTCGAACTTGCCCAGGCGTTCGACCACCCAGGCATGCTGCTGCGGCACGATGGCGATGGCCTTGATGACGATCACCAGCGCCAGAAGCACAAGGACCAGCAGGAAGATGGTGGAAGGGTCTAGCGTCATGGATTACCTCTTGGTGGATCGCCGCCGGCAAGCGGCCGTGACGAGGGATGCGCCTGCCGTTCAGGCTGAATGCGGACGCGGCGCCAGCACCAGGCGCGTGCCTTGCACGGCCGCGATGCTGTGCGCCCCGGCGCGGGGAGGATGGCCGGGCGCCAGTTCGGCGTCCCAGTGGGCGCCGCGATACCACACCCGGGTGCGGCCGTCGGCGCTCCAGGATTCGACCTCGACGACCTGGCCGATGTCCAGGTTGACGTCGCGGTTGCCCTGGGCGTCGACCTCGCGCTTCTTGAGCACGCCGGTGCGCCGCAGCGCCAGCAGCCCCACGAGCGTAAGCGCCGCGCACACCAGCAGCTGCACGCCCAGGGCCAGGCCGGCCCAGGCCGCCACGCCGCCGGCCGCCAGCCCCAGCGCCACCAGCAGCAGGTAGAACGTGCCGCTGGCCAGCTCCCCGATCAGCGCCAGCGCGGACAAGCCGAACCAAACCCACATATATCGATGCTCCTGTTGCGCCAGGCCGGGCGCGGCCGCGGCGGCGGCCCCCGTGCCACCGGCCTGCACAAGGTTTATTATCGGCTGTTTTTGCCTTGGCCGCTTCACGCGGCGCCCTCTTGTCGCCCTGCCATGTCCAGCGCCTACCGCCCCGTCCTCATTCTCCACACCGGCGATCCGCACGCCGACATCCTGCACACCGTCGGCAGCTACGCCCGGATGCTGCGCCGCACCGCGGCCCTGGCCGAGCGGGACGCCCATATCGTGCCGGTCTTCCAAGGCGCCTGGCCGGGCGACCCCTCGGACTACTCGGCCGCCCTGATCACCGGCTCGCCGGCCAACGTCACCGACCGCGACGAATGGGGCGAGCGCACGGCGCGATGGCTGGCGCAGGCCGCCAGCCAGGGCCTGCCGCTGTTCGGCATCTGCTACGGCCACCAATTGCTGGCCCATGCCCTGGGCGGCGCGGTGGACTTCAACCCCGCCGGCCGCGAAACCGGCACCGGCATGCTGCAGGTGCTTGCCGCCGGCCGCGGCGACCCCATGCTGGCCGGCCTGCCCGAACGCTTTCCGGTCCAGCTGCAGCACATGCAGACCATCACGCGCCTGCCGCCCGGCGCGGTCTCGCTGGCGCGCACCGAGCTCGATGGCAACCAGCTGGTGCGCATGGGCGAGCGCATCGTCTCGACGCAGTTCCATCCCGAGTTTCCCGAGGCGGTGCCGCGCGCCGACCTGGCGCGCCGCGGCCCCGAATACGCCGCCGAAGGCCTGGACGTGGCCGCGCTGCAGGCCGGCATCCGGCCCACGCCCGAGGCCGCCACCCTGGTGCGCCGTTTCCTGGCGCTGTACGCGCCGCAGGTGCCCTTGCAACAGGCTGCCGGGACTTGAGAAAGGGAAATTTACCCTAAAAAAAGGTAAAATTACCCAAATTTCTTTCAGGAGAGCATCATGGCCCTGCCCCAGCATGCCCTGGACCAGCTCGTGCGCAAGCCCGCGGCCGAGGTCAAGAAGCAAGGATGGCGCGGCATCATGCGCACGGTGGCCGACCAGGGCAAGGTGCTGATCACCAATCACAACACGCCCGAGGCGGTCATCCTGTCCACGCAGGAATACGCCGCGCTGGTGGCCGCCGCCCAGTCCGGGGCCGCCGGCCCGGCGGCGCTAGAGGCGCTGCGCCAGCGTTTCGACGCGCGCATGGCCAGCCTGGACGCGCCCGATGCGGCCGATCGCCTGCGCCGCCTGATCGCCGCCGCGCCCGCGCTGGACGGCGCCGTCAAGGCCGGCAGCGGCCATTGACGATGGCCGCACGGCCCGTGCTGTACGTGCTGGCCGGCGTGAACGGGGCCGGCAAGAGCTCCATCGGCGGCCACCTGCTGACCCGTGCCGGCCTGTCCTGGTTCAATCCCGACGCCTTCGCGCGCGAACTGGTGCAAGAGACCGGCGCGCGCCAGGAGGACGCCAATGCCGCCGCCTGGCACGAAGGCATGCGGCGCCTGGAACAGGCCCTGGCGCAAGGACGCAGCCATGCCTTCGAGACCACGCTGGGCGGCGCCACCGTCGCCGCGCGCCTGCGCGCCGCCGTGGCCACGCACGACGTGCTGCTATGGTATTGCGGCCTGTCCAGCCCCGAGCAGCACATCGCCCGGGTACGCGCGCGCGTGGCCGCCGGCGGCCATGACATTCCCACGCGCAAGATCCGCGAACGCTTCGACAGCGCCCGCCTGAACCTCATCGGCCTGATGCCCGCCTTGGCGCACCTGGCCGTCTACGACAACAGCGTCGACGCCCTGCCTGGCCAGTCCGTGCCCGAGCCGCGCCGGCTGCTGGAGATGGCGGCCGGCAAGCTGCGCTGGCCTACCGCCACGCACGAGCAGCGCGCCACCCCCGACTGGGCCAAGCCCTTGCTGGAGGCCGCGCTGCAGCGACGCTGACCCCGGCCCATCCAGGCGCCGCCGGACCGGCTTGCCGGTCCGCCCGCGGCGCCCCTCCCGAGGGCCGGATGCGCTAGCGCCCCTTGGAAGCGCTCAGCCTTTGCCAGGTATCGACCACCGTGTCGGGATTGAGCGACATCGACAGGATGCCTTCCTGCATGAGCCATTGCGCCAGGTCGGGATGGTCGCTGGGGCCCTGGCCGCAGATGCCGACATACTTGCCGGCCTTCAGGCAAGCCTGGATGGCCCGGCGCAGCATGAACTTGACGGCCTCGTCGCGCTCGTCGAAATCGGCCGCCAGCAGCTCCATGCCCGAGTCGCGGTCCAGGCCCAGCGTCAGCTGGGTCATGTCGTTCGAACCGATCGAGAAGCCGTCGAAAACCTGCAGGAACTCTTCGGCCAGGATGGCGTTGGAAGGCACCTCGCACATCATGATCAGGCGCAGGCCGTTCTCGCCCCGGGCCAGGCCGTTCCTGGCCAGCAGGTCCACCACGCGCCTGGCCTGGC
Source organism: Orrella sp. JC864 (assembly GCF_037026685.1). Taxonomy (NCBI): domain Bacteria; kingdom Pseudomonadati; phylum Pseudomonadota; class Betaproteobacteria; order Burkholderiales; family Alcaligenaceae; genus Orrella; species Orrella sp. JC864. Next base: position 21,258 of record NZ_JBANET010000028.1, read on the forward strand.
CGGGCGTGCGCACGAAAGGCACCATGATCTCGACGTTGGTCAGCCCCATGTCGTTGCGCACGCGCTTGAGCGCCTCGCACTCCATGCGAAAGCACTCCTCGAACTCCTGCGCCAGGTAGCGCGAGGCGCCGCGAAAGCCCAGCATGGGGTTCTCTTCCTCGGGCTCGTAGCGCGAGCCGCCCACCAGCTTGCGGTACTCGTTGGACTTGAAGTCCGACAGGCGCACGATCACCGGCTTGGGCCAGAAGGCCGCGCCGATGGTCGCGATGCCCTCGGCCAGCTTCTCGACGAAGAAGGCCCTGGGGCTGGCGTAGCCGCGCGCGGCCGACTCGACCGCCTTCTTGAGCTCGCCATCCACGTTGGGATAGTCCAGCACCGCCTTGGGGTGGATGCCGATGTTGTTGTTGATGATGAACTCCAGCCGGGCCAGGCCCACGCCGGCGTTGGGCACCTGGCTGAAGTCGAAGGCCAGCTGCGGGTTGCCCACGTTCATCATGATCTTGACGTCGATCTCGGGCATCTCGCCGCGGCGCACTTCCTCGACCTCGGTCTCGATCAGGCCGTCGTAGATCCGTCCCTCGTCGCCTTCGGCGCAAGACACCGTAACGGGCTTGCCCTCGCTCAGCACGTCGGTGGCGTTGCCGCAGCCCACCACGGCCGGGATGCCCAGTTCGCGCGCGATGATGGCCGCATGGCAAGTGCGCCCGCCGCGGTTGGTGACGATGGCCGCGGCGCGCTTCATGACCGGCTCCCAGTTGGGATCGGTCATGTCGGTCACCAGCACGTCGCCGGCCTGCACCTTGTCCATCTCCGAGATGTCGCCCACCACCCGCACCGGGCCCTGGCCGATCTTCTGGCCGATGGCACGGCCGGTCACCAGCACCTGGCCGGTGGCCTTCAGGCGGTAGCGCTGCTGCACGTCGTTGCCCGACTGCTGCGACTTGACCGTCTCGGGGCGGGCCTGCAGGATGTAGAGCTTGCCATCCACGCCGTCGCGGCCCCATTCGATGTCCATGGGGCGGCCGTAGTGCTTCTCGATGGTGACGGCATAGCGCGCCAGCTCGGCCACTTCCTCGTCGGTCAGCGAATAGCGGTTGCGCTCGGAGACCGGCACCTCGACCGTGCGCACGGCGCGGCCCTCGGTGCGCTCGGGATCGAACTCCATCTTGATGAGCTTGGAGCCGATGCGGCGGCTGACGATGGGATAGTGGCCGGCGGCCAGCGCGGGCTTGAATACGTAGAATTCGTCGGGATTGACGGCGCCTTGCACCACCGTCTCGCCCAGGCCGTAGGACGAGGTGATGAAGACCACGTCGGGAAAGCCCGACTCGGTATCGATGGTGAACATGACGCCGGCGCTGCCCTTGTCCGAGCGCACCATGCGCTGCACGCCCGCGGACAGGGCGACGTCGGCATGGGCATAGCCCTTGTGCACGCGGTACGAGATGGCGCGGTCGTTGTACAGCGAGGCGAACACGTGGCGGATCTTGTCCAGCACGTCGTCGATGCCCACCACGTTCAGGAAGGTTTCCTGCTGGCCGGCGAAGGACGCATCGGGCAGGTCTTCGGCGGTGGCCGAGGAGCGCACGGCGAACGAGCCCTTGCCGTCCGCATCCAGGGCGGCGAAGGCCGTGCGGATCTCCTGCTCGAACTCGGGCGAGAACGGGGCCTCGATCAGCCATTGGCGGATCTCGGCGCCGGCCGCGGCCAGTTCGCGCACGTCTTCCGGATTGAGCGAGGCCAGCCGCTCGGCAATGCGCTTGTCCAGCCCGGAGGACTTCAGGAAATCGCGGAAAGCCTGCGCGGTGGTCGCAAAGCCGCCGGGCACGCGCACATCGGCGCTGGCCAGCTGGCTGATCATTTCACCTAGAGATGCGTTTTTGCCTCCTACCGAGTCCACGTCCGTCATGCGGAGCTGCTCGAATGGAACGATGTAAGACATGAAGTCACCTTTACAATGGAGAGAAAGCGAGTTTGGTCAGCACACGCCGCCTGGCGCGGCGAAAATCCGCGCATGCTGACCAAACCGGCCTGAAAGGAACCCGGGGGGTGACTTGCGGGTGAAATTGTACCGCCCCTCCCCGTCCCTCGGTTGTTTTTATCCATGCAGACCCCCTCCCAGCAACGCACCGTTTTCATCGTCTCGGACGGCACCGGCATCACCGCCGAAACCTTCAGCCACTCCGTGCTTTCGCAGTTCGAGCAGGTCAAGTTCGTGCAAACGCGCCTGCCCTTCGTCGATACCCTGGAAAAAGCCTGCCAGGTCGCCGAGCGCATCGACCAGACCGCCCGCGAGCAGGGCCAGCCGCCCATCGTCTTCAGCACCCTGGTCAATCCGGAGATCCTGATGCGCGTGCGGCAGGCCAATTGCACGCTGCTGGATCTGTTCGGCACTTTCGTGGCGCCGCTCGAGCAGGCGCTGGGGGTCAAGTCCAGCCATTCGGTGGGCCGCTCGCATACCGGCGCCACCACCGAGAAATACCGCAACCGCATCGAGGCCATCAATTTCAGCCTGGCCCACGACGACGGGCAGTTCGTCTCGGGGCTGGGCCAGGCCGACGTGATCCTGGTGGGCGTCTCGCGCTGCGGCAAGACCCCCACCAGCCTTTACCTGGCGATGCAATACGCCATCAAGGCGGCCAACTTTCCCCTGATCCCCGACGATTTCGAGCGCGGCACCCTGCCGGCCACGCTGGCGCCCCATCGCGACAAGCTGTTCGGCCTGTCCATCCAGCCCGAGCGGCTGGCCGAGGTACGCCACGAGCGCCGCCCGGACAGCGTCTACGCCTCGCTGCAGCAATGCCGCTACGAAGTCGCCGAGGCCGAGCGCCTGATGCGCCGCGAAGGCATCGCCTGGCTGTCCACCACCACCAAGTCCATCGAGGAGATCTCGACCACCGTGCTGCAGGAGGTCAAGCTCGAGCGCGGCTCGTACTAGGGCCGCAGGGCCTGGGCCGCGGCGCGCACTAGGGCCGCGGGGCCGGCGCAGGCCCCCGGGCCAGCTGCCGGCGGCGCTGCTCGAACAGGCAGACGGCCGCGGCCGCGGCCACGTTCAGCGATTCGACCGCCGCGCTATCGTGCGGAATGCGCAGGCGCAGCGTGGCGGCCTGCAGCAGCGCCGGATCCACGCCCTGCCCCTCGTGGCCGAACACCCAGGCGCAGGCCGGCGGCAGCGCGGCCTGGTACAGGTCTTGCGCCTGCGCCAGGGCGGTCGCGGCCAGCGGGACGGCCAGCCGCGCCACGGCGGCCCGCAGGTCGACCTGCTCGTGCAGCTGCAGGGCGAAATGCGCGCCCTGGCCGCTGCGCAGCACCTTGGGCGACCAGGCGGCGGCGCATCCCTCGGACAGCAGCACCCGCCGCACGCCGGCGGCCGCGCAGGTGCGCAGCAAGGTTCCCACGTTGCCGGGGTCCTGGATGCGATCGAGCCAGACGCAGTTCTCCTGCAGCCGCGCGGGCAGGACGGGGGCCGGCGGCTGGACCACGAACAGCACGCCCTGGCTGGCCGGCACGGTCTCCAGCCCCGCCAGCAGGCGCGAGGGCAAGGCCACGCAGGCAGCGGCCCGCACGGCGTCGGCCAGCCCCGCCAGGACCGGCTCGTCCAGGCGTTCGGCGTCAAAGACCGCCATGGCCGGCAGCCCGCCGTGCTGCAGCCAGGCCTGGCAAAGGTGCGGGCCTTCGAGCACGGCCGGCTCGCCCGCGCGCCCGGCCCGGGCGGCCTGGGCGCGCAAGGTCTTGTAAACGGGATTCTCGCGCGAGACGACGGTCTTCACGCGGCGTCCTGGCCGTGCGCCGCCTCGTCCCAGGCCGGCAGCAGCTCGCCGGCCTGCGCCGGCGGCGCGATCGGCGGCACCGGCGCCGCGGGCAGGCCGAGCATGGCCCGCACCGGCGCAAAGCTGGTGCGATGGGCCGGGCACGGGCCATGCTCGCGCAGCCGCTGCAAGTGCAGCGCGGTGGCATACCCCTTGTGCTGGTCGAACCCGTACTGCGGATACAGGCCGTGCAGGCGCAGCAAATCCGCGTCGCGCTCGGTCTTTGCCAGGATCGAGGCCGCCGAGATGGCCGGCTCGGTGGCATCGCCCTTGATCACGGTGCGCACCATGCACGGCAGGCTGGGCGCCTGGTTGCCGTCGACCAGCGCCAGGTCGGGCGCCTGCGCCAGCGCCTGGACGGCTCTTCGCATGGCCAGGAAGGTCGCCTGCAGGATGTTCAGGCGGTCGATTTCCTCGACGCTGGCGCTGGCCACCGCCCAGGCCAGCGCCTTGGCGCGGATGGCCACGGCCAGCTCTTGGCGCCGCTCGGGCGTCAGCACCTTGGAATCGGCCAGCCCCCTTATGCGCGCGCGCTTGGGCAGGATCACCGCCCCGGCGTAGACGGCGCCGGCCAGCGGGCCCCTGCCGGCCTCGTCAACCCCGGCGATATGGGTCAGCACCGGCGCGGCGAACAGTTCAGCTTGCATGGGCCGTCTCGAGTATGGCCTGGGCCGCCAGCGCAGGCGTATCGCGCAGCAATTCGTGATGCAGCGCCGTGAACCGCTCGGCCACGCGCTGGGCGCCGGCCTCGTCGGTCAGCGCCTGCCAGGTCGCCTGGGCCAGCTTCTCGGGCGTGGCATCGTCCTGCAGCAGTTCCGGCACGGCGAAATCGCGCAGCAGCACGTTGGGCAAGCCGACCCAGGGCAGGTAGGGCCGTTGCTGGCCCGACTTCCAGGTCATGATGCGCCGCATCCAGGGCGAAAGATAATACGAGATCACCATGGGGCGCTTGAACAGCGCTGCCTCCAGCGTGGCGGTGCCGCTGGCCACCAGCACGGCGTCGGCGGCCTCCATGACCGACCAGGCTACCGGCTGGCCGCCCTCGCCTTCCTGGGCCGCCACGCAACGCAAGCCCGGCACGGGAAAGCGCGCCAGCTCGGCCTCGAATTGCGCCCGGCGCTGGGCATTGACCATGGGCACCACGCATTGCAAGCCCGGATCGCGCGCTACCAGGGCCTGGGCCGCCTGCAGAAAGCGCGGGGCCAGGATCTCGATCTCGGAGCGGCGGCTGCCCGGCAGGATGGCCAGCACGCGCGCCTGGGCATCCAGCCCCAGCCGGGCGCGGGCGGCCTGGCGATCCGGGCGCAGCGCGATGGCGCCGGCCAGCGGGTGGCCCACGTAGGTGACCGGCACCTTCTCCTTGCGATAGATCTCTTCCTCGAAGGGAAACAGCACCAGCATGTGCGAGACCGCCTCGCGGATCTTGTGGATGCGGTCGTAGCGCCAGGCCCAGATCGAGGGGCCGACGAAATGCACGGTGGGAATGCCGGCGCGGCGCAACTGCAATTCCAGCTTCAGGTTGAAGTCCGGCGCGTCGATGCCCACGAAGGCCGCGGGACGCTGGGCCAGCCAGCGCCGCTTGACGTCGCCGTAGGTGGCCAGCAGGCTGGGCAGGCGCTTGAGGGCGTCCACGTAGCCGAATACGGTCAGGGCATGCATGGGGTGCCAGGTCTGCAGGCCCTCGGCCTGCATGCGCGGGCCGCCGATGCCGGCGCAGCGCACCGCCGGCTCGCGCGCTCGCAGGCCGGCGATGATGCGGGCCGCCAGCAGGTCGCCCGAGGGCTCCCCGGCGACCATGCCGATGTCCAGCACGCCTGCGGGCGGCCGGGCGATGGTCATGGCCTGATCACGCCGCGCGTGGACGCGTCCAGGAACTGCTCGAAGTCGGCCAGGGCCTGGGCCACGGCCGGGCTGTCGCCCTGGCGCGCCCGCCAGGCCTGGCGGGCCTGCTCCTGCGTCAGGCCACGCAGGTACAAGGTCTTGTACGCCTCGCGCAGCGCCGCGATGGTGGGGGCGTCGAAGCCGCGGCGCTTCAGGCCCTCGGCATTGATGCCACGGGGCTTGCAGGGGTTGCCCGCGCTCAGCAGGTACGGCGGGATATCCTGCGTCACCGAGCTGTTGCCGCCGGTCATGCTGTGCTTGCCGATCTTGCAGAACTGGTGCACCCCCGTCAGCCCGCCGATGATGGCCCAGTCGCCCACGTGCACGTGCCCGCCCAGCTGCACGCCGTTGGCCAGGATGGTATGGCTGCCGATATGGCAGTCGTGGGCCACGTGCACATAGGCCATGATCCAGTTGTCGCTGCCGATCGCGGTAAGCCCGCCGTCCTGCACCGTGCCGGTATTGAAGGTGACGTACTCGCGCACGGTATTGCGATCGCCCACCACCAGCCGGGTCGGCTCGCCGGCGTACTTCTTGTCCTGCGGCATGCCGCCTATCGAGCAGAAGCGATAGAACACATTGTCGCGGCCGATCTCGGTATGGCCGTCGATCACGCAGTGCGGGCCGATCTGGGTGCCGGCGCCGATGCGCACATTGGGCCCGATGACGCAATAAGGGCCGATACGCGCCGTGCTGTCGATCTCGGCGCCCGGCTCGATCAGCGCCGTCGGGTGGATGTTTGCAGACATCAGGCTTCCAGGCTGCGGATGGCACACATCAGGTTGGCCTCGGCCGCCACCTGCCCGTCCACCAGCGCGCGGCCGGTGTACTTGCAGATGGAGCGGCTGAGCCGCTCGGCGGCGACCTCCAGGCGCAGCTGGTCGCCCGGGACGACCGGCCGCCGAAAGCGCGCGCCATCGATACCGACCAGGTAATACACCGATTGGTTCTTGCCCTCTTCCAGCCCGTTGGGGTCGGAAAAGGAAAACAGGGCGGCGGCCTGCGCCAGCGCCTCGACGATAAGCACCCCCGGCATGACCGGATGATGGGGAAAATGCCCGGTAAAAAATGGCTCGTTGATCGACACGTTCTTGATCGCGACGATGGACTTGCCAAATTCGAGCTCGATGACCCGGTCTATGAGCAGCATCGGGTAGCGATGCGGCAGCCGTTCAAGTATCCCCTTGATGTCCAGTTCCATAAAAAACTCTATCCTGCGTGATATGAAGGGCGCGGCGGGATCCCGTCCGGCCTGGGACGGCCGGCGCGCCGCGCGTTACTTTTCCAGGGCCTTCACGCGGCGCCGCATCTGGGCCAGTTGCTGCAGGACGGCGGCGTTGCGCTGCCAATCCCCATGCTCGGCGTAAGGATACACGCCCGTGTACCGTCCCGGCTTCGAAATATTGGAGGTCACGGCGGTCCCCCCCGAAACATGGACGTCGTCGGCCAGGTTGATGTGTCCTGACAACATCGCGGCACCGCCAATGGTGCAGCGCGCGCCGATGACGGTCGAGCCGGCCACGCCCACGCAGGCGGCCATGGCGGTGTGCTCGCCGATGCGCACGTTGTGCGCGATCATGATCTGGTTGTCCAGCTTGACCCCGTTACCGATCACGGTGTTTTCCAGCGCCCCGCGGTCGATGGTGGTGTTTGCCCCCACCTCCACGTCATCGCCCAGCACCACCCCGCCCAGTTGCGGGATCTTGGCCCAGGCGCCCTTGCCCCGGCTGGGATCGGGGGCAAAGCCGAAGCCGTCCGCGCCCAGCACGGCCCCGCTGTGCAGGATCGCCCGCCGGCCCACCGTCACCCCGGCATAAAGGGTGACGCGGGCATGCAGGAGCGCATCGGCGCCCAGCACCGACCCTGCGCCAATGATGCAGGCCGGGCCGATCACGCTGCCGCGGCCGATGCGCGCGCCCGACTCGATGACGCAATGCGGGCCGATCCGCACGTCCGCCTCGATGAGCGCGTCCTCGGCCACCACCGCCGAAGGGTGCACGAAGGCCTGCGCAGGCGGGCGGCGCGCGGCGTCGAACCACTGGGCCAGCCGGGCGTACAGCAGGTAGGGATGCGCGCACACCACCGGCACGAAACCGGGCTCGGCCTGCGACTGGCGCAAGGCCTGCAAGGCCTCGGGCGGCAGGATCACCGCCGATGCGGCGGTGCCGGCAAGCTGGCCGGCATAGCGCGGATTGGAAAGAAAGGCGATCTCGCCGGGCCCGGCCGAGGAAAGCGTGCCGATACCGGCGATCCGGGGCAGGCTGGCGCCCGGGACGGGCTCCAGCGACCAGTTCAGGCCGCCGGTGTCGGCGGCTTCGAGCAGACGGTCCAGCGCTGGGGCGTGCCCGGGGTCTAGCAGCAAAGGCATGGCAAGCGGTTACTTGCCCAGTGCCTGGATCACCTGGTCGGTGATGTCGATGTTCGGATTGACGGTCACCGCGTCCTGGATGATCAGGTCGTAGTTCTGCTGTTCGGCCAGGGCCTTGATGGCCGCGTTGGCCTTCTCGACGATGGCGGTGAACTCTTCGTTGCGGCGGCGGTTGAAGTCCTCCTGGAACTCGCGGCGCTTGCGCTGCAGTTCGCTGTCCAGGTTGGAGAGCTCGCGCTGGCGCTGGATCCGGTTGGATTCGGACATGACCGGCGCGTCCTTGTCGAACTTCTCGGCCTGCGCGCGCAGGTTGGAGGCCAGCCGCTGCAGCTCGTCGTCGCGCTTCTTGAACTCGGACTCGATACGGGCCTGGGCAGCCCTGGCCGGGCCCGAGTCGCGCAGGATCCGCTCGGTGTTCACGAAACCGATCTTCGTGCCTTGCGCCTGCACGGGCCCGGCAGCCAGCGCCCCGGCCAGCGCGAGCGCCGCCAGCCCCAGCGCCATGCCACGCTTGGCCTGGGCGCCGGACAGGTTATGTGCGAAAACAGACTTCATAAAATCTCACCTTGCTGTAAGGCCGTGCCAAAAGGCCTATTGTGCCATTAAACCAGGAGCTCAGAATCCGGTGCCGATCTGGAACTGGAAGCTTTGTGTATCGTCGCCCGGCTTGTCGTTAAGCGGCCTGGCATAGGACAGCTGCAGCGGGCCCAGCGGCGAATTCCAGGACAGGCCCACGCCCGCCGAGTAGCGCAGCTCGCCCAGGTCCATGTTCTGGTTGTCGGCATAGACCTGGCCGGCGTCCACGAAGGTGAACCAGCGCAGCGTGCGGTCCTGCTGCGCGCCCGGGAACGGCAGGTAGAACTGCACGTTGCCCACCAGGCGCTTGGCCCCGCCGATATAGTCGCGCGTGAGCGTATCGCGCGGGCCCAGCGAGGCCCCCTCGAAGCCGCGCACCGTGCCCATGCCGCCCGCATAGATGTTCTTGATGACCGGGAAGCCCTTGCTGCCGTAGCTCTTGCCGTAGTCGGCCATGGCGTTGAACGCCAGGGTGTACTGGCGGCCCAGGGGCAGGTAGTACTGTTGCTGGGCGGTCAGCATGTAGTACTTCAGGTCCATGGTCGACAGGTTGGCCTGCAGGCGGGTGTACGCGCCCGAGGTCGGCGCCAGGGCGCTGTCGCGCGTGTCCTTGGACCAGCCGGTCGAGAAGATCACGGCATTGGCCGTGCCGCCGTAGTCGTCCTCGAAATCCTGGTAGGCCTGCGGCGAGTTGCTGTAGGTCGTCAGCACGTTGCGCTCGAAGTTCGCGCCCAGCGAAATGCGGTCGAACTCGGAGATGGGCACGCCGAAGTTCATGCCCAGGCCCATGGTCTTGACCCGATAGTCGCCGTCGTTGTTGTAGAACGGCTCGATGACGCGGTAGAAGATCGAGGTGGTGCGGCTGACACCGTCGCGCGTCCAGTACGGATCGGTATGCGAGAGCACCGCGGCCCGGTTGGTGCGGCTGGTGTTGACCTGCAGCGTCAGGTTGGTGCCGCTGCCAAAGACGTTGTCCTCGCTGATGCCGGCCGACAGGATGGCGCGCTCGGTCGAGCCGTAGCCGATCCCGAGGTTGATCATGCCGGTGGGCTTTTCCTTGACGTCCACGTTGACGTCGACCTGGTCGGGCGAGCCCGGCACGGGCTCGGTGCTGACATTGACGTCGTTGAAATAACCCAGGCGGTCGATGCGGTCGCGCGACATGCGGATATCGCCCGCGTCGTACCAGGCGGCTTCCTGCTGGCGCATCTCGCGGCGGATGACCTCGTCGCGGGTGCGCGTGTTGCCGCCCACCTGGATGCGCCGCACATAGACGCGCCGGCTCGGATCGACGTAGAAGGTCAGGTCGGCGGTGCGCTTGTCGCGGTCCAGCACCGGGTTGGGATTGACGTTGGCGAAGGCGTAGCCCAGCTCGCCCAGGTAATCCGTGATGGCCCTGGAGGTGGCGTTGGTGCGGGCCGCCGAGAAGGTCTGGCCCGGTTCGACCTGCACCAGCTGGCGAATCTCGTTGTCCAGGCCCAGCAGCTCGCCGGCCAGCTTGACGTCCGACACCGTGTAGGGCTGGCCCTCGTTCACGGTGATGGTGATGTAGATGTCCTTGCGGTCCGGCGAGATCGTGACCTGCGGCGGCTCGACCGAGAACTCGAGGTAGCCGCGGTCCAGGTAGTACGAGCGCAGCGTCTCGACGTCGGCCTCGAGCTTCTCGCGCGAGTATTTGTCGGCATCGGTGTACCAGGTCAGCCAGCCGGGCGTGCGCAGCTGGATCTGGCTGAGCAGCTCGCTCTCGGAAAAGGCCTTGCTGCCCACGATGCGGATCTCGCGGATCTTGGCCACGTCGCCTTCGAAGAAATCGAAGTTCACGCCCACGCGGTTGCGCGGCAGCGGGGTGACGGTGGAGGTGACCTCGACGCCGTACTTGCCCTTGGCCAGGTATTGCTGGCGCAGCTCGAACTCGGCCTGCTCGAGCATGGAGCGGTCGAAGATGCGCCCTTCGCCAAAGCCCACCTGGGCCAGCGAATTGGTGATGGCCTTGGCGTCGAACTCGCGCATGCCGCTGAAGGTCACCGAGGCGATGGTGGGACGCTCCTGCACCACGACCACGACCACGTCGTTGCTGGTCTCGATGCGCACATCGCTGAAGAAGCCCGTGGCGTACAGCCGGCGCACGGCCTCGCTGGCCTGCGCGTCGGTGAACTGCTCGCCCACCTTGACCGGCAGGTAGCCGAAGATGGTGCCCGGATCGGTGCGCTGGATGCCATCGACACGGATGTCGCGCACCACGAAGGGTTCGAAGGCATGGGCGCCCAGAGGCAGGATCAGCGCAGCGATCAAACTGGGGAGCAGCAACCGCTTGCCTGCGAAACGCGGGGCAGCGGCGGCGGCCTGGCGCGTGAACATCCGGCTGAAAGACATATCCTGGGCGATCCTCGGTCGGTCAAATGGCGGGGGATTTTAAGATAGAACCCATTCAGGTGAAAAGGCGCACCATATCGTTGAAAAGCGCCAATCCCATGAGCCCGGCAAGCAGGGCAAGGCCGGTGCGCTGGCCGAGCTCCAGCCAGCGTTCCGAGGGGGGGGCCCCCCTGATGATTTCGATGAAATAGTACAGCAGATGCCCGCCGTCCAGCATGGGGATGGGCAGCAGGTTCAGCACGCCCAGGCTCACGCTGACCAGGGCCAGGAAGCCGACATAGGCGGCCAGGCCGATGCGGGCGGTCTGGCCGGCATAGTCGGCGATGGTGACCGGGCCGCTGACGTTCTTGAGCGAGACGTCGCCGGTGATCATGCGCCCCATCATGCGCAGCGAGAACCAGGCGGTATCGGCGGTGCGCACCACGCCCAGCCACAGGCTCTCCAAGGGGCCGTGGCGCACCTGCACCATGGGCGGGTCCGCGCCCAGATGCACGCCGATGCGTCCTACCCGCGCGCCCTGGCCGTCGTCCTGCAGCGTGGGCGTGACGGTCAGGTTCAGGCGGGTCTCGCCGCGCTGCACCACCAGCGGCAGGGGCTGCTCGCCATGGCCCTGCACCAGCTCGACGAAGCTGCGCGTATCGGGTTCGGACAGCCCGCCGGCCTGCAGGATGCGGTCGCCCTGCTGCAGCCCGGCCGCCTCGCCCGGGCCGCCGGGCAGCACGCCGCGCACCACCGTCGGCAAGGCGGACAGGCGCAGGCCCGCCTCGGCCAGGGGATCCTCGATGGCCGGATCCAGGCCGCCGGCCGGCACCGTCAGGGCACGGACCTGCGTCTGGTCCTGCGCGGTGCGCACGGAGATCTCGGAGGTGCCCCCGGCGGCCAGCACGTCCAGCAGGCGCCAGCGCGTGTCGGTCCAGGAGCGCACCGCGCGCCCGTCGACCGCGAGAATCTCCTCGCCGCCCTGAAAGCCCGCCGCGGCCGCCGGCGAGCCGGCAGGCGGCGGCGCCACGATAGCGCGCGGCTCCATGGAGCCGGCCAGGTTCAGGGCCGCGTACAGCAGCGCGGCCAGCGCCAGGTTAAAAAGCGGGCCGGCCGCCACGATGGCGATGCGCTTGCCCACCGGCTGGGTATTGAACGCCTGGGCGGCCTGGGCGGGCGAGGCGCCCGGCTCGGGCTCGTCCTGCATCTTGACGTAGCCGCCCAGGGGGATCGCCGAGAGCGCCCATTCGGTGCCGTGCCGGTCGTAGCGGCGCAGCAGCACGCGGCCAAAGCCCACGGAAAAACGCAGCACCCGCACCCCGCAGGCCCGCGCGACCCAGTAATGGCCCAACTCGTGGAAGGTGATCAGTATGCCCAGCGCAACGGCGAAGGCGATCAGCGTAACAAGCATGGGGTGGAAACCGCCCTGTTCTGGGATCCGGCAGGCGGACCCCGGTGATGGAAAACAATGCTCAGGCCGCGGCGTGCAGGCCTGCGGCCTGCGCCGCCTGCGCCCGTACCGCGCCATCGAGCGCCAGCACGTCCTCGAGCGTATCGAGCGTAGCAGAAGCCCGCCCGGCCTGCCATGCCAGCGCCTCTTCGAGCACGCGGCTGATGGCGGTGTACGGCAGCCGCCTGTCCAGGAACCGGGCGACGGCCACCTCGTTGGCCGCGTTCAGCGCGATGCAGGCGCCCTGCCCGCCCCGCAGCGCCGCAAAGGCCAGCTCCAGGCAGGGAAAGCGGCGCGGGTCGGGCCGCTCGAAGTCCAGCCTGCCGCACAAGGCCAGGTCCAATGGACCGACCCCGCTGTCCAGGCGTTCGGGGAACCCCAGCCCGTAGGCGATGGGCGTGCGCATGTCCGGCAGGCCCAGCTGGGCCAGCACCGAGCCGTCCTCGTACTGCACCATGGAGTGGACCACGCTCTGCGGGTGGATCAGGACCTCGATGCGCTCGGGGGGCATGGCGAAGAGCCAATGCGCCTCGATCACCTCCAGGCCCTTGTTGACCATGGTGGCCGAATCGACCGAGATCTTGCGCCCCATGCTCCAGTTCGGATGCTTGCAGGCCTGCTCGGGCAATATGCCGGCCAGGTCGGACCAGTAGCGGTCCCGGAAAGGCCCGCCCGAGGCGGTCAGGACGAGCCGGGTGACGCCGCGGGCCGGCCCCTGGGGCGCACCTGCGCGGCCGACGGCCGGCAGGCACTGGAAGATCGCATTGTGCTCGCTGTCGATGGGCAGCAGCTCGGCGCCGTGCTCGCGTACTGCCCGCATGAAGACCGCGCCGGCGGCCACCAGCGCTTCCTTGTTGGCCAGCAGCACGCGCTTGCCCGCCCGGGCGGCCGCCAGGGCGCCGGGCAGGCCGGCCGCGCCCACGATGGCCGCCATGACGGTATCGGATGCCGGATCGGCTGCCGTCTCGGCCAGGGCCTGCGGGCCCACCCGGATCTCGGGCGGCTTGCGCCCGGCCGGCCAGGCCGCCAGGAAGCGCCGCCGGCCGGCGTCGTCGGGCACCACCACCACCTCGGCCCGGCAGGCCAGCGCCTGCTGGGCCAGCTGCTCCATGCGGCTATGCGCCGAGAGGGCGTGCACGGACATGCGGTCGGCATGCCGCGCGATCACATCCAGCGTGCTCTGGCCGATGGACCCGGTCGAACCCAGGATGCAGACGCGCCGCATGCTCAAAACACGCTCCCTGAAAGCAGCAAGGCGATGGGCGCGACCGGCACCAGGGCGTCGATGCGGTCGTAGACGCCGCCGTGCCCGGGCAGCAGCTGGCTCGAATCCTTGTAGCCGGCGCGCCGCTTGAGCAGCGATTCGAACAGGTCGCCGACGATGGACACGGCCGCCAGCAGCAGCGCCCAGGCCAGTGCGCCGCCCAGGCCCCAGCGCTGGGCCAGGCCGTGGCCGAAGGTGCCCGTCCACTGCGCGGACAGGCCGATGAAAACGACCGCCAGCAGCACGCCGCCGGCCGCGCCTTCCCAGGTCTTGCCCGGGCTGACGCGGGGCGCGAGCTTGTGCCGCCCCAGCGAGCGCCCCGTGAAATAGGCGCCGATGTCGGCCACCCAGACCAGCGCCATCAGCGTGAGCACATAGCCCGCGCCGTAAGACAGGTACAGCACGGCCAGGCTGACCCAGGCCGCGTACAGCGCCGGCAGCGCGAACAGCGACCAGCCCACGCTGCGCGCCGGCGCGCCGGCGCGGCCCTGGATCACGCACACGGCGGCCACCGCCCAGCCCAGCACGGCCAGGGGCACGATGCCGCGCACCGCGATGCCGTAGCTGAGCAGCTTGGCGTAGACCTGGCCGTCCCCGCCCAGCCACAAGGCGGCACTGGCCAGCGTCAGCAGGCCCAGGGCGATGCCGGCGCCGGCCGCAGCCCGCCCGCCCGCGGCGGTCAGGCGCAGCCACTCCCAGAGCGCACAGCCGGTGGCCACGCTCAGCAGGACCAGGAACGGCCAGGGGTTCTCGACCCACAGGCAGACGCCCACCAGGAGCAGCAGCACGATGGCGGTGACGATACGGGTGCCCAGCATGCAATGCCTCCTTGCCTGGATTATGCGCCCGCCGCCGTGCCCGCAGCCAGCTGCGCGCTCGTACGGCCGAAGCGGCGCTCGCGGCTGCGGTACCACTCGAAGGCGGCGGCGATCTCTTCGTCGCCGAAATCGGGCCAGTAGCGGTCCGTGAAATACAGCTCGGTATAGGCCAGCTGCCAGATCAGGAAATTGGAGATGCGCTGCTCGCCGCCTGTGCGGATGAACAGGTCCGGCTCGGGCGCCCAGGCCATGGACAGGTGCGGCGCAAGCGCGGCCTCGTCGATGCGCTCGGGATGGGCGGCCAGCTCAGGGCGGGCGGCCAGCATGGCGCGGGTGGCCTGCAGGATGTCCCAGCGCCCTCCGTAGTTGGCGGCCACGCACAGGTGCAGCCGGTCGTTGGCGGCGGTGCGCGCCTGCGCCTGGGCGATCAGCTCCTGCAGCCGCGGCTCGAAGGCGCTCAGGTCGCCCACCACGTGCAGGCGCACGCCCTGCTCCTGCAGCTTGTCGACCTCGCGCTCGAGCGCCTGCACGAACAGGCGCATCAGCAGCGAGACCTCGTCCACCGGGCGGCGCCAGTTCTCGGAACTGAAGGCAAACAGGGTCAGGTACTCGACGCCGCGGCGCCCGCAGGCCTCGACGACCCGCCGCACGGCCTGCACGCCCTTGGCGTGGCCCGCCGTGCGCGGCAGGTGCCGGCGCGTGGCCCAGCGGCCGTTGCCGTCCATGATGATGGCGACGTGGCGCGGGACCGGGCGGGTCTCGGGAACGGCAAGGGTCGAGCTGCTGGTCATGGCGGGAGCCGTGGGACGTGGCGCCGCAGCTTCAGACGGTCATGATCTCGGCTTCTTTCTGCGCGATCAGCTTGTCGATCTCGGCCACCTGGCGATCGGTCAGCTTCTGGATCTCGTCCTGGCCGCGGCGCTCGTCGTCCTCGGAGATTTCCTTGTCCTTGACCAGCCGCTTGAGCGACTCGTTGGCCTCGCGGCGCAGGTTGCGCACGGCGATCTTGGCGTCCTCGCCTTCGCTCTTGACGACCTTGATGAGGTCGCGGCGGCGCTCCTCGGTCAGGGCGGGCATGGGCACGCGCATGCTCTCGCCCATGGCCTGCGGGTTCAGGCCCAGGTCCGACTCGCGGATGGCCTTTTCCACCGCCGAAACCATGCTTTTTTCCCAGGGCTGCACGTTCAGCGTGCGCGCATCGACCACGGTCACGTTCGCGACCTGCCCGATGGGCACCATCGAGCCGTAGTACTCGACTTGCACGTGGTCAAGGATGCCGGCATGCGCACGGCCCGTGCGGATCTTGGCCAGCGCGGTCTTGAAGGTTTCGATGGATTTTTGCATCCGCGTCTCGGCGGACCGCTTGATATCGGAAACGCTCATGGATCTTCCTTGGTCAGACATGCACCAGCGTGCCTTCGTCCGCGCCGGAGACGACGCGCTTCAAGGCACCAGGCTTGTTGATCGAAAACACCTTGATGGGCAGCTTCTGGTCGCGGCACAGCGCGAAGGCCGTGGCGTCCATCACCTCGAGCCGACGCACGATGGCCTCGTCAAAGCTGATGCGCGAGTAGCGCGTGGCGTCGGGATCCTTGTTGGGGTCGGCCGTATAGATGCCGTCGACCTTGGTCGCCTTGAGCACGATCTCGGCGCCGATCTCGGCGCCGCGCAACGCTGCCGCGGTGTCGGTGGTGAAGAAGGGATTGCCGGTGCCGGCCGCGAAGATGACGACCTTGCCTTCTTCGAGATAGCGCAGGGCCTTGGGGCGGATGTAGGGCTCGACCACCTGGTCGATGTTCAGCGCCGACTGCACCCGCGTGTCGATGCCGCGGTGCTTGAGCGCGTCCTGCAGCGCCAGGGCGTTCATGATGGTGGCCATCATGCCCATGTAGTCGGCGGTGGCGCGGTCCATGCCCTGCGCGCCGGGCGCCACGCCGCGAAAGATGTTGCCGCCGCCGATGACGATGGCCAGCTCCACGCCCAGCGTGGCGACTTCGGCAATTTCTTCGGTCATGCGCAGGATGGTCGAACGATTGATGCCGAATGCATCCTCGCCCATCAGCGCCTCGCCGGAAAGCTTGAGAAGAACCCTGTTGTACGATCTGCTGCTCATAGGTGGTATCCCGAAGAACGTTCCGACGCAAGTGTATGACAAGCGGCCCGGGCGCACGCCCGGGCCGGGCAGGCACGGCGCGTCAGGCGCGGCCCGCGGCGGCGGCAGCCACTTCGGCCGCGAAGTCGCTGGTCTTCTTCTCGATACCCTCGCCCACCACGTACAGCTTGAACTGGGCGATCGAACCGCTCTTTTCCTTGAGCAGCTGCTCGACGGTCTGCTTGTCGTTCTTGACGAAGGGCTGCGAGAGCAGCGTGACTTCCTTCAGGAACTTCTGCACCGAGCCCTCGACCATCTTGGCCACGATCTCGGCGGGCTTGCCCGACTCGGCGGCCTTCTGCTCGGCCACCGAACGCTCGGCGGCGATGTCGGCCTGCGACACGCCCGAGGCATCGAGCGCCTTGGGCTTGGTGGCGGCGATATGCATGGCCAGGTCCTTGCCCAGCTCGTCGGCGCCGGTATATTCGACCAGCACGCCGATCTTGCCGCCATGCACGTAGCTGGCCAGCTTGTTGTCGGTGGCAATGCGCTCGAAGCGGCGCACCGAGATGTTCTCGCCGATCTTGCCCACCAGCGCGGTGCGGGTGGTCTCGACCGTGCCCTCGCCCAGCGGCAGCGCCGACAGGGCGGCCACGTCGGCGGGGCTCTGGGTGGCGACCAGTTCGGCCAGCTTGTTCACGAAGGCGACGAAATCGTCGTTCTTGGCGACGAAGTCGGTCTCGCAGTTGACCTCGATGACGGCGCCCTGCTTGGCGTCGGCCGAAATGAACAGGCCGACCAGGCCTTCGGCGGTCACGCGGGCCGCGGCCTTGCTGGCCTTGTTGCCCAGCTTCACGCGCAGCAGCTCCTCGGCGCGCGCCAGGTCGCCCTCGGCCTCGGTCAGAGCCTTCTTGCACTCCATCATCGGGGCATCGGTCTTTTCGCGCAGTTCCTTGACCATCGCGGCGGTAATTTCAGCCATGTTCGCTCCAGAATTATTTAAGACGGGACCGGCAGTGTGCCCGGCCCATGCGGCAAATTGGTTAAATCGGATACGACGCGGCCGGCCCGGCACGCAAGGGCGGGGCCGGCCGCAGGAGACGGCAGGATCAGGACTGGGCCTGCTCGTCCTGCACCTCGACGAACTCTTCTTCGCCTTCGGCGACTTCCTCGACCAGGCCGTTCAGGCGCTGCTCGCGGCCTTCCAGCACGGCGTCGGCGATTTCGCGGGCGTACAGGGCGATGGCCTTGGCCGAGTCGTCGTTACCCGGGATCACGTAGTCGATGCCTTCGGGCGAGTGGTTGGTATCGACCACCGCCACCACGGGAATGCCCAGCGAGCGGGCTTCGGCCACGGCGATCTTGTGGTAGCCCACGTCGATGATGAACAGCGCATCGGGCAGGCCGTTCAGGTCCTTGATGCCGCCGATCGACTTGTTCAGCTTTTCCAGCTCGCGCGAATACAGCAGCGCTTCCTTCTTGCTCAGGCGCTCCAGGCCGCCGTCGGCCGACATGGCTTCCATGTCCTTCAGGCGCTTGATCGAGCTCTTGACGGTCTTGAAGTTGGTCAGCATGCCGCCCAGCCAGCGGCTGTCGACGTAGGGCATGCCGGCACGGGCCGCCTCGGCGGCGACCAGCTCGCGCGCGGCGCGCTTGGTGCCCACGAACAGGATGGTGCCGCCCTTGGCGGCCAGCTGGCGCACGAACTTGGTGGCTTCCTGGAACTTGGCGACGGTGTGTTCCAGGTTGATGATGTGGATCTTGTTACGATGGCCGAAGATGTAGGGGGCCATCTTCGGGTTCCAGTAACGGGTCTGGTGGCCGAAGTGGACACCGGCCTCGAGCATTTCGCGCATGTTGACGGACATGTTTTTCTCCTAGGGTTGGGACTGGTATCGCGCCTGCACCGGACACTGCCGCGCCCCTGTTGGGCGGAAAAAGCAGCGGCCGGCACCCTGGTGGCGCGACACGCGATTTGGGGGCCGGGTTTGGAGCGATAATCGCCCTTGGCCCCCTTACCCGGATTTCAAGGCCGCCGGATTTCAAGGCCGCCGGATTTCAAGGCTGCCAGATCCCAGGCTGCCAGACTTCACGGCCGCCAGGATCCAAGGCCGGGCCAGGCAGCCTACAGCCCTCGCCGCAGCAGCCAGGCCCGGTTATCCAAGCCCCCGGAAATTCGGGTAAGCCTATAATTCTACTATTTTTCCAAGCAAGCCCTCAAGTCACATGACCCTAGTCACCGATCCGGCCGATCTGGCCAAGATGCGCGAAGCCTGCCGGGCGGCAGCGCTGGTCCTCGATTTCATCACGCCCTACGTCAAGCCGGGCGTCACGACCGGGGAGCTGGATCGCCTGTGCCTGCAGTACATGACCGACACCCTCAAGGTCCAGTCGGCCACCATCGGCTATGCGCCCCCTGGCTACCCGCCCTTTACCGGCGCCATCTGCACCTCGATCAACCACCAGGTGTGCCACGGCATCCCGGGCGAGAAGGTGCTCAAGCCGGGCGACGCGATGAACATCGACGTCACCATCATCAAGGACGGCTGGTTCGGCGACACCAGCCGCATGTACCACGTGGGCGAGCCCACCATCCTGGCCCGCCGGCTGGTGGACGTGACCTACGAATGCATGTGGATCGGCATCGACAAGGTGCGCCCGGGCAACACGCTGGGCGACGTGGGCGCGGCCATCCAGCGCCATGCCGAGAAGAACGGCTACTCGGTGGTGCGCGAATTCTGTGGCCACGGCATCGGCCGGCGCTTTCACCAGGATCCCCAGGTGCTGCACTACGGCAAGCCCGGCACGGGCGTCAAGCTCGTGCCCGGGATGATCTTCACGGTCGAGCCCATGATCAACGCCGGCCGCCGCGAGATCCGCCAGTTGTCGGACGGCTGGACCGTGGTCACGCGCGACCGCAGCCTCTCGGCGCAGTGGGAGCACACCGTGCTGGTGACCGAGGACGGCTACGAGGTGCTGACCGTCTCGCCCGGCATGCCGGCCATGCCCGAATTCCTTGCGGCGGCCTGATTTCCCTGCCGGCTTTCATGCCTACGACCGCGACCGCCCTGCCCGACCTGCGCCAGCGCCTGCACGCGCGCCGCGATGCCGCCATCGCGCAGTTTCGCGAACACCTGCGCCCGGACGTGCTGCTGGCCGAACTGCGCCGGGCCACGGACCAGGCCCTGCGCGAGCTGATCAAGGTTCATCCCCTGCCGGCCGGCGCCGCGCTGGCGGCGGTCGGCGGCTACGGCCGCGGCGAACTCTATCCCGCCTCGGACGTGGACCTGCTGCTGCTGCTGCCGCACGAGCCCACGCACGAGCAGGAAGGCGCGCTCGAGCGCCTGGTGGCCGCGCTCTGGGACATCGGCCTGGAGCCGGGCCACAGCGTGCGCACCATTGCGCAATGCCAGCGCGAGGCCGACGCCGACATCACGGTCGAGACTTCGCTGCTCGAGTCGCGCTGGCTGGGCGGCAGCCGCGCGCTGATGCGCCAGTTCGAGCAAGCCATGGCCGCGCGCCTGGACCCGGTGCGTTTTTTCCAGGACAAGCGCGTCGAGATGCAGCAGCGCCATGCGCGCTACAACGAGACGCCCTATGCCCTGGAGCCCAATTGCAAGGAATCGCCCGGCGGCCTGCGCGACCTGCAGGTCATCCTGTGGATGTCGCGCGCGGCCGGCTTTGGCGATTCGTGGCGGGCCATCGCGCGCAACGGCCTGCTGACATCGGCCGAGGCCCGCGAGCTGCGGCGCGCCGAGCAGGCCTTCAAGCGCCTGCGCATCGAGCTGCACCTGCTCGCGGGCCGGCGCGAGGACCGCGTGCTGTTCGACCTGCAGGCGGCGCTGGCCCAGGTCTACGGGATCCAGGGCAGCGGCACGCGGCGCGCCAGCGAAATGCTGATGCAACGCTATTACTGGGCCGCGCGGCTGGTCACCCAGCTCAACACCATCCTGGTGCAGAACATCGAAGACCGGCTGTTCCCGCAATGCGAGGACGACGCCCAGGACATCGACGAAGACTTCCGCAAGCTGCACGGCCGGCTGGACATCCGCCTGGACGACGCCTTCGAGCGCAAGCCCCCCCTGATCCTGCGCGCTTTCCTGGTCATGCAGCAGCATGCCGACCTGACGGGCATGTCGGCGCGCACCCTGCGCGCGCTCTGGCATGCGCGCCACCGCATCGATGCGCAATTTCGCCGCAACCCGGTCAACCGGCGGTTGTTCCTGCAGATCCTGCAGCAGCCGCGCGGCATCGTGCACGAGCTGCGCCGCATGACCATGCTGAACATCCTGCCGCGCTACCTGCCGGTGTTTCGGCACATCGTCGGCCAGATGCAGCACGACCTGTTCCACGTCTATACCGTGGACCAGCACACCCTGACGGTGATCCGCAACCTGCGGCGCTTCACCATGCCCGAGCACGCCCAGGAATATCCGCTGGCCAGCCAGCTGATCGCCAGCTTCGAGCGCCATTGGATCCTGTACGTGGCCGCGCTGTTTCACGACATCGCCAAGGGCCGCGGCGGCGACCACTCCGAGCTGGGCGCGCGCGACGTGCGGCGCTTTGCCCACGACCACGGCCTGGAGCCGGCCGATGCCGAGCTGGCCGAGTTCCTGGTGCGCCAGCACCTGCTCATGTCCACGGTGGCGCAAAAGCGCGACCTCTCCGATCCCGAGGTCATCCGCCAGTTCGCCCATACCGTGGGCGACGAGCGCCGCCTGACCGCCCTGTACCTGCTGACCGTGGCCGACATCCGCGGCACCAGCCCCAAGGTATGGAACGCCTGGAAAGGCAAGCTGCTCGAGGATCTCTATCGCCTGGCGCTGGCCGTGCTGGGCGGCTCGCGCCCGGGCGATGCCAACACGGTGCTGGCCATGCGCCGCGAAGAGGCCGCCCGCCTGACCCGCCTGGCGGGCCTGCGCGACGAGGCGCGCGACGCTTTCTGGAACCAGCTGGACGTGGCGTATTTCCTGCGCCACGACGCGGCCGAGATCGCCTGGCATACCCGCCACCTCTATCACCGGGTCAACCCCGAAGGGCCGGTGGTCAAGGTGCGCCCCACCGAGCAGGGCGAGGGCCTGCAGGTCATGGTCTACACCCGCGACGTGCCCGAGCTGTTTGCTGCCATCTGCGGCTACTTCGGCGCGCGCAACATGAGCATCCAGGACGCCCGCATCCACACCACCCGCCATGGCCTGGCGCTGGACAGCTTCATCGTGCTGGCGCCGGACTATGTCGGCGACCTGCGCGCGCAAAGCGCGTTGGTCGAACACGAACTGGCGACCAAGCTCGCCGACCCGCAGGCCGCGGCGCGGCTGGATGCCAGCGGCTCGCGCTACGGCGCCTCGCGCCAATCGCGCCTGTCCCGGCTGTTTCCGATCCGCCCGCACGTCGAGCTGCAGCCCGACGAGCGCAGCAAGTCCTGGCGCCTGTCGCTGGTGGCCGCCGACCGGCCCGGGCTGCTGCATGCGCTGGCGCAACTTTTCATCGCGCACGGCATCAATCTGCAGACCGCCAAGGTCATGACGCTGGGCGACCGGGTCGAGGACGTATTCGTCCTGGACGGCGCCACCCTCGAACACCCGCGCAGCCTGATGCGCTTCGAGCGCGACGTGCTCAAGACGCTGGAATAAGGCCTGGAAAACTGAAATGCAGCTCCTGAAGAAGCCCGATTCCCGGCAATTGCTGGGCCTGGCCGCCCTGCTCTGCTTTGCCGCCCTGGGCGTGGCGCTGGTCTCGCAATATGTCTTCGACATGCCGCCGTGCGCCTGGTGCGTCATGCAGCGGCTGGCCTATCTGGCCATCGGTCTGCTGTGCCTGCTGGCCCTGGCGCTGGACCCGGCGCCGCGGCGGGCCTGCGCGGGAGCCGGGCTGCTGCTGGCCTGCGCCGGCGTGGCGGCGGCGTGGTACCAGTATTCGGTGGCCGCCAACATGTTCTCGTGCGACCAGACCTTCGCCGACCGCTTCATGACCGGCCTGGGCCTGGACGCGGCCGTGCCCTGGCTGTTCGGCATCTACGCCAGCTGCATGGACGCCGTGGTCCACGTGCTGGGCATCGAGTACGCCATCTGGAGCCTGTCGCTGTTCGTGCTGCTGGGCGCCCTGCTGGCGGCGGCGCTGCTGCGCGGCGGCGGCGGCAGGCCCGCCCGCCCCTAGCAGTCCGCCC
>NZ_JBANET010000029.1:0-34120 GCF_037026685.1 Orrella sp. JC864
CGCTATCTACCCACGCTATAGCGGATAGGTCCAACACGTATTTCCCAATCGCTGCCAGGCTGACCACAATGATCGGCCGGGTGCGCCGTGCTGGCGCCCATGCTCAATCCCCCAGCACGCTTTCGCGCACGTGGGCCAGATGCCTGCGCGCGGCATGGGCGGCGCGGGCCGCATCGCGGTCCTTGAGCGCCTCGACCAGTTCGCGGTGTTCGCGCTGGTAGGCCTGGCGGCGCGCGGGCGTCAGGCTCTTGCGCTTGAGCGCGCCCCAGCTGGCGCTGGCGCGGGCCGCGCTCATCAAGGCGAAGACCTGCGCCACGAAGGTATTGTGGGTGGCTTGCGCGATGGTCTCGTGCAGCTGTGTATCCCAGTGCTCGAAGGCCTCGAAGCTGCCGGCGTTCTCGGCCTGCTCGCAGCAGTGCTCCATCCGGTCGAAATCGGCCTGGGTGGCATGTTGCGCCACCATGGCGGCGATGGCCGGCTCCAGCGCCAGGCGGGCGGCCATGAGTTCGGCCGGGCTGGCCGGCGCCGCCGCGTGCGCGGGCGCCGCGGCCGGATGCGCGGCGGCCGGATCGTTGACGTAGGTGCCGCTGCCCACGGTCTGCACGATCAGGCCGCGCGACTTGAGCTGCGCCAGGGCGCGCCGCACCGTCGAGCGGCTGATGCCGAACTGCTCGCCCAGGGTTCTTTCGGTAGGCAGGCGGTGGCCGGCCGGCCAGCGGCCCGAACGCAGGTTCTCCAGTATGGCTTCTCGCATCGCTGCGGCTTTGTCCATCTTCGCCTCTTGCATCGAAGCTGGAATGATACCAATAAATGCCAATTTGGGAAAAGCGGCGGCGCCTGCCGCAGTGTCCGTTAACGAAGGGCGGTGTACCCGGGGCCGGGTTGGCCTAGGAAGGGGAGAGCTCATTCCATGTGGGGCAGGGTATGTTTTGTATTGACGGTGGTTTCTATTGGTCCTAGGATGGGCTTGCTTGGTAGTTTTTGGCATCACGCGCGCGCCACCTGCGGCGGGCATGAACGCAAGGGCCGCCACGGCCGGGGAGCCTTCGATGAAGATCGCAGTGTTTCGGATGGACGGGCAGCGCAAGGTCGGCATGGTGTCCGAGGACGGCCGGCAGGTATCCACGCTGGATTTCCCGCCTGCCGCGGCCGCCGGCGGGGCGCTGGCCGTGATCGACGCCCTGGCGCGAGGCGCCGCCCTGCCTGCCGTGGCGGGCAGGCCGCTGGCCTGGGGCGAAATCGATGCCGAGGCGCCGCTGCCGGCGCCGCGCCGCAACCTGTTCTGCGTCGGCCGCAACTATCACGCGCATGCCCAGGAGCTGTCGGCCTCGGTATTCAAGGACAGCGGCAAGCAGGCCGACGCCTGGCCGATCGTCTTTACCAAGGTGCCGCAGACCGTCGTCGGCCCCTACGACGACGTACTCCTGCCCCTGGACATCAGCGAGAAGATCGACTACGAGGCCGAGCTGGCCGTGGTCATCGGCCGGCAGGGCCGCAACATCGCCAAGGCCCAGGCGATGGACCACGTGTTCGGCTACACCATCGTCAACGACGTGACGGCCCGCGACGTGCAGATGCGCCACCAGCAATGGGACCTGGGCAAGTCCTTCGATACCTTCTGTCCCATGGGCCCGTGGCTGGCCACGGCCGACGAGCTGGACGCCACGCGCACGCGCGTACGCTGCTGGGTCAACGGCGAGCTGCGCCAGGATGGCCGCACTGGCGACCTGATCTTCGACATCCCCACGCTGATCGAGACCTGCTCGCGCGGCATCACCCTGTATCCGGGCGATGTGATCGCCACCGGTACGCCGGCCGGCGTGGGCATGGGCCTGGATCCCCCGGTCTACCTCAAGCCCGGCGACGTGGTCCGCATAGAAATCGACGGCCTGGGCAGCATCGAGAACCGCTTCGTTTGAAGTCCGGGCCAGGCGCGCCGCCACGCACGGCGGCCGGCCCGCTCATGGAGACAGACATGCGAAAACTTGCCTGGAGCAAGGCGGCGCTGGCGCTGGCCGCCTGGATCGCCGCCGCCGCAGCTTGCGCAGCCGCATACCCCGAGCGGCCCATTACGCTGGTGGTGCCGTTTCCGCCGGGCGGGGTGGCCGACACGGTGGCGCGGCCGGTGGCCGAGGCGCTGGGCCGCGAGCTGGGCCAGCCCGTGGTCATCGAAAACAAGGCCGGCGCCGGCGGCGCGGTCGGCATCGGCCAGGCCGCGCGCGCCAAGCCCGACGGCAATACGCTGCTGATGAGCCTTTCCTCGATCTCCATCCTGCCCGAGGCCGACCGCTTGCTCGAGCGCAAGCCCGCCTACGGCCTGGAGCAGTTCGTGCCCATCGCCCGCGTGACGGCGGACCCCACGGTGCTGGTGGTGCGGGCCGATGCGCCCTGGCATTCCTTGCAGGACTTCGTGCAGGCGGCGCGCCGCCAGCCTGGCAAGCTCGACTACGGCAGCTCGGGCATCTACGGCACCATGCACGTGCCCATGGCCATGCTCGAGAATGCGGCGGACATCCGCATGACGCACGTGCCGTTCACCGGCGCCGGTCCCGCGGTGCAGGCGTTGCTGGGCGGCCAGGTGCAGGCGCTGGCCACCGGCCCGGCCAGCGTGCTGCAGCTGATCCAGGCCGGGCGGCTCCGGGCGCTGGCGCACTGGGGCGAGCAAGCGCTGCAGGCCCTGCCCGAGGTGCCCAGCCTGGCCTCGCAGGGCCTGGACGCGCGCTTCGTGCAATGGTCCGGCGTCTTCGCCCTGGCGGGCACGCCCGCGCCGGTGATCGAACGCCTGCGCCAAGCGATGCGCGCCGTGGCGCAGGACGAGAAGGTGCGCGGCCTGATCGCCGCCAGCGGCAGCCCCGTGATGTACCTGGACGCCCCCGAGTTCGACGCCTATTGGAAGAAGGATTCCGCGTCGCTGGCCCAGGCGGTGCGGCGCATCGGGAAGGTGCAATAGCGGGTGAGGGCGGACAGTTATATGCAAACAATAATGATGCTATCGAATTTAATAGCCAATTGACATAAGCCGTCCGCACGTCCAACATGGCTGCCATAAACGGCCGGCGGCGCTTGCCCATGCTGCCGGCCGACAAAGCCTGGCAGGCCGGCAAGGGTTGCCGCATGCCCACCAACGAGGAGACAGCAATGAAGACCGACTTCCCCGCCAATGCGGGACGCAGGCGCTTGCTTGCAGGCAGCGCCGGTGCGCTGGCCGCGGCCGGCCTGGCCCATCGGGCCTTGGCGGCCCAGCCCGCCGCCGTCGGCACGCCTTCCGGCGCCAAGCCCTTGCCGCCCTATGCCGCCTGGAAGCGGCCCGAGGCCATGATCGTGCACAGCGCGAACACCATCGAGACGCGGCGCGAGGCGTTCGGCAGCGGGGTGGTGACGCCGGTGCGGCAACTCTATGTGCGCAACAACTTGCCTGCGCCCGACGAGTCCATCGTCCAGGACCCGGACGCGTGGATCGTCGAGGTGGCGGGCGTGCAGCGGCCGGCCACCTTCTCGGTGGGCCAGCTCAAGACCATGGGCCTGCAGACGCTGGCCATGGTGCTGCAATGCTCGGGCAACGGCCGCGGCTTCTTTCCCGAGAAGCCCAGCGGCACGCCGTGGCAGGTGGGGGCAGCCGGCTGCGTGGTATGGAGCGGCCTGCCGGTGCGCCAGCTGGTCGAGCATTGCGGCGGCCTGGACGCGCAGGCCGTTTTCATGACCGGCACCGGTGGCGAGAAGCTGCCCGAAGGCCTGGACCCGAACACCGTCATGGTCGAGCGTTCGGTTCCCAAGGAAGCCATGCAGGACGCCCTGCTGGCCTGGGAGCTGAACGGCGAGCCCATCCCCCTGGCGCACGGCGGGCCGCTGCGGCTGATCGTGCCGGGGTACACGGGCGTGAACAGCATCAAGTACATCAAGCGCCTGGCCTTCACGCAAAAGCAAAGCGCGGCAGCCATCCAGCAGACCGGCTACCGCCTGGCGCCGCCAGGCCAGAAGGGCTCGCCGGATCAGCCTTCGGTCTGGGCCATGGGCGTGAAGTCCTGGATCAATGCGCCGCTGGCCTCGCCCCTGAAGGCCGGGCCCGTCGTGGTGCAGGGCGTGGCTTTCGGCGGCCTGCACGGGATCGGGCAGGTCGAGGTTTCCATCGACGGCGGCAAGCACTGGCGCCGGGCTGAACTGGTGGGCCCGGATCTGGGCCGCTATGCCTGGCGCCAGTTTGCCCTGGCGGTGGAGCTGCCGGCCGGCGAACACGTGCTGGCCAGCCGCGCCACCGATACCGAAGGCGCGGTGCAGGACGAGGAACGGCCGCAGAACGCCGGCGGCTACATCAACAACAGCTGGCGCGACCATGCCGTGACCGTGCAGGTGCACGCATGAGGCGGTGCCAGAGACGGCGCGCACGCCCGCAAGGCGGCGCCGCCCTGCTGGCGGCGGCCCTGCTGCTTGGCGCGGCCGCCGCGCCGGCCGCGGCGGGCGAAGTGGACATGGAGGCAGGGCGTGCCTTGTTCCTGAACGTCACGCCCGCTTGCGCCATCTGCCATACGCTGGCCGATGCGCAAGCCGGCGGCGCCATCGGCCCGGTGCTGGACGAGATCAAGCCCGATGCGCCGCGCGTCGCACAGGCCTTGCGCAACGGCATCGGCCAGATGCCGGCCTATTCCTCTTTGTCCGAGGAGGAAATCGCGCTGCTGTCGGCCTATGTGGCCAAGGCCAGCGGCGGCGCGCCCTGAGCGGGGCGGCGTGCGCCGCGCGGGCCGCCGCGCCCGCCCTGCCGCATCGGGCTTTACGCGCTGCCAGGCTCGGTCAGCCCCATGTTGCGTTTGAGCAGTTCGTAGACGTGGCGCGTCAGCGGGTCCATCACGTCGCGCCGCATCCACAGGAAGTAGGTGACGTCCGGCAGCGGCGGAAGGCGATCCTTCTCGCCCAGCACGCGGAACTCCGGGCTGAGCAGTTCCACGCTGCGCGCGGTCACGCCCAGCCCCGCGCGCAGGGCTGCCTTGATACCCACCAGGTTGGGCGCCACATAGTTGGTTTGCCAGGGCACCCGGTATTGCTCCAGGGTTGCCAGGGCGATGCGCCGGAAGATGCTCGGTTCGTCGGCCAATACCAGCGGCACCGGCTCGTTGGGGATGTGCACGTAATCGGCTGCGCATAGCCAGACGGTGGGGGAGCGGCGGATCACCATGCCTTCCAGGGTCTGGTCGTAGCGGCTGGAGACGGTCAGATCGATTTCCCCGGCGTGCATGGCGTCCATGAGGAAAGGGCTGCGGTCCACCCGGATCTCGAGCTTGATGCGCGGCAAGGAGCGGGCAACGTGCGTCAGGACGGTGGGCAGGATGGAGTCGGCCACGTCGTGCGGCGAGCCGATGCGCACGATGCCTTCGAGCTCCTTGCCGGTCATGGTCCGCACGGCCTCGTCGTTCAGCACCAGCATCTGCCGGGCATAACGCACCAGCATCTCGCCGTGGCGCGAGAGCACCTTGCCGCGTCCGCGTTTCTCGAACAGGGGCAGGCCCATCAAATGCTCCAGGCGCTGCATCTGCTGGGTGACTGCCGATTGCGTGCGATGCAGCACCTCGGCGGCCCGCGCGAAGGTGCCGTGCTGTTCGATCGCCACCAGCGTGCGCAGCAAGTCCAGGTCCAGATTAATCATAAGTGATTCTAATATGTATATGTGACACTTTAAATTGTCATGCCGTAGCTGGCAGCGTACAGTGCATCTCGACAATGACCACAGAACATAGGGAAAACGAGATGTCGATCGCTCATCCGCACGGTGCAGCCATTCGCGCAGCGGTGGAAAACATAAAGAATATTGTAGGGACAGAGCCGCTTACCCGCCAGAAGCTGGACGGCGTGCTGCATGCGCTGTTGGGCCTGGCGGCGAACAAGGACTGGTGGAGCGCCGACCGCTACGCGGCGCCCGAGGGCCAGGAGCGCCAGGCGCGCTACCTGATCACCGAGGACGAGGACAAAAGCTACGCGCTTTACCTTAACGTGATGCGGCCCGGCAAGAAGATCGTGCCGCACAACCATACGACCTGGGCGTGCATCGCCGCGGTCGAGGGCGTCGAGCACAACTATGTCTACGAGCGCCTGGACGATGGCAGCGAGCCTGGCGTGGGACGGCTGAAGCAGACCGGCGTCGTGGTGGTCGAGCCGGGCACGGGCATCGCGCTCATGCCCGACGATATCCACGCGGTGCAGATCCGCGGGGAAAGCGTGATCCGGCATCTGCACATGTACGGCCGGGCCTTGGAGACGCTGGATCGGCGCCTGGGCTTCGACCTGGAAAAAGGCACCTGCTCGATCATGCCGATCGGCGTGCAGACCCGCCGGTGAGCGTTGCCATGAGCGAGCTGAAATCGTCGACCCGCCTGCTGCGGGCCGGGCGGCCCCATCGCGGCTGGGTAAACACGCCCGTCACGCGCGCCAGCACCTACGTCTTCGAAAGCGTCGAGCATTGGCGCCAGACCCGTTCGCAGCGCGAATCGCAGCGCATGGCTTCGTACGGCGCGCGCGGCACCGACAGCACGCACGCCCTGGAAGATGCCCTGGTCGAGTTGGAAGGCGGTCATCGGGCGCAACTTTATCCCACCGGGCAGGCAGCCATTGCGGCCGTCATGCTGGGCCTGCTCGGGCCGGGAGACCATGTGCTCATCACTGACGCCGTCTACGAACCCGTCAGGCGGCTGTGCGCCGAGCACCTGGGGCGGCTGGGCATCCGATACGAGTACTACCTGCCCGACGGCAGCGACCTGGCGGCGCGCATCCGGCCGCAGACGCGGCTGATCTACGCGGAGTGCCCCGGCTCGCTGGCCTACGAAATGATGGACCTGCCCGCCGTGGCCGCCCTGGCGCGCAAGCACGATTGCCTGCTTGCGGTGGACAACACCTGGGGCTCGGGCCTGCTCTACCAGCCGCTGGCCCTGGGCGCCGACATTTCCGTGCTGGCCGCGACCAAGTATCTCGGCGGGCACGCCGACGTCATGATGGGCGCCGTGGTGTGCACCGCAAGGGCCTGGCCGGCGGTCCAGCGCGTGTCCATCGACCTGGGCCAGACGGTGGGCGCCGACGATGCCTATCTGGTGCTGCGCGGCATGCGCTCGCTGGCGCCCAGGTTGGCCATGCACGGGCGCCACGCGCTGGCGGTCGCGGCCTGGCTGCAGACCCGTCCGGAGATCGAGCGGGTGCTGTGCCCGGCCTTGCCCGGGGATCCCGGCCATGTCCTGTGGAAACGGGACTGCCGGGGCACCAACGGCCTGCTGTCGGTGGAGTTCAAGGCAGGCGTGGCGCAGGCCGATATCGAGGCCGCCATCGACCGCTTGCGGCTGTTCGGCGTGGGGGCTTCCTGGGGCGGATACGAAAGCCTGGTCGTGCCAGCCAACATGCTCGCTGCGCGCACCGTGGCCGACTGGTCCGGACGCGGCGCCGTGGTGCGCTTGCATATAGGCCTGGAAGATCCCGAAGACCTGATCGCCGACTTGTCGCAGGCCTTGGACACGCTGGCGCGCTGATACGCCTTGATCGAATCCGGGCAGGCCGCCGCGGCCTGCTTCATGGCATGCCGCGCGCACCGTGCCGGCGTGGGGCCGGCGCGCGCCGGACACGGATCGCTGCGGTGTTTCCTTCCTTTTCCACCTTTCCCGATGATGAATCCCAATCGCAATATCCCGTTTTCCTTCGTGACGGCCCGAACCCTGAAGTCCTGGCTGGACGAGGCAGGCGAGATCGCCTTGCTGGACGTGCGCGAACATGGCCAGTATGGCGAGGCGCACCTGTTTTTCGGCGTCAACGTGCCCTATAGCCGCCTGGAGTGTGAAATCGGCCGGCTGGTCCCGCGCAAGAGCGTGCGCGTGGTCGTGTACGACGATGGCGACGGCGTGGCCGAGCAGGCCGCGGCGGCGCTGGCGCGCGAGGGCTATGGCGACGTGCATTGCCTGCAGGGCGGGGCGCCGGCTTGGAAGCAGGCGGGCTATAGCCTGTTTGCCGGGGTGAATGTGCCCAGCAAGACCTTTGGCGAACTGGCCGAGCATGCCTTCGAGACGCCGCGCATCGGCGCGCGCGAGCTGGCCGAGCGGCTGGCTCGCAAGGACGATCTCGTGGTCCTGGACGGCCGGCCGTTCACGGAGTTCGCCAAGATGAGCATTCCGGGCGCGACGTGCTGCCCCAATGGCGAACTGGCCCTGCGGGTGCACGAACTTGTGCCCAGCGACCGGACCACCATCGTGGTCAATTGCGCCGGGCGCACGCGCAGCATCATCGGCGCGCAGACCTTGATCAACCTGGGCTTGCCCAATCCGGTGATGGCGCTGGAGAACGGCACCCAAGGCTGGTACCTGGAGGACCTTGCGCTCGAGCATGGCGCTGCCCGGCGTCATGGCCAGGGAATCGACAGGGCCGCGCTGAACACCCTGCAGGCCCGCGCCGATGCGCTTGCCCGGCGCGCCGGCGTCGCGCGCGCCGACGCCGCCACCGTGCGGCAGTGGCTGGCCGATCCCTCGCGCACCACGATGCTGTGCGACGTGCGAACGCCCGAGGAATACGCGCAGGGTACGCTGGCCGGCGCCCAGCACACGCCCGGCGGGCAGTTGATCCAGGCAACCGACCAGTACGTGGCCGTGCAGGGCGCCCGGTTGGTCCTGGTCGATGGCGAGGGCGTGCGGGCTCCCGTGGTGGCCAGCTGGCTGGTGCAGATGGGGTGGGAAGCCGTCGTGCTCGAAGGCGGCGTCCAGGCCGATCTGGCGGCGGCGCCCCGCCCGCCCGCGCAGGCGCTGGCCGATGCGCCGCCCGCGGTGGCATTGGCGGAGCTGGGCGATGCCTTGGCGCAAGGCGCCAGGCTGATCGACCTGCGGCCCAGCATGCAGTTCCGGGCCGGCCATATCGAGGGCGCGCGCTGGTCCATCCGTCCGCGGCTGGCCGCGCTTGCCTTGGCTCCGCAAGACCCGGTGGTGCTCATCGCACCGGATGCCGGCGTCGCGGCCCTGGCGGCCCGCACGCTGCGCGAACTGGGGATCGGCGCGTTGCGCTGGCATGCCGGCACCCCCGAGCAATGGCGCCAGGCCGGGCTGCCCGTGGTCTGCACCCCGCAGGAGCCTGCCGATGAGCAATGCATCGATTTTCTTTTCTTCGTGCACGACCGGCACGATGGCAACAAGCAGGCCGCGCGCCAGTATCTGGCCTGGGAAACGAATCTGGTCCACCAGATCGATCCGCAAGAGCGCGCCCGTTTCGACTTTCGTCTTATCTCCAACCATTGATCAGCGAGGCATGGAAATGCAAAAGAAAGCATGGATCTCTTCGGTGTTGGCAGCGGCGGCCTGCCTGGCGGGCCTGCCCGGCATGGCGCAGGCGGACCGCCTGGCCGAGGTAAAGTCGCGCGGCAAGCTGGTTTGCGGCACGCAGAGCACGAGCGTGCCTTACGCTTACCAGGATGCCTCCACGCGCACCTTCGTGGGCTACGACGTGGATATGTGCAAGGCGCTGGCCAAGGGGCTGGGCGTGGAGCTGGAGCATCGGCCGCTTTCGACCGAGGCCCGCATTCCCGAGCTGAAGATGGGGCGGGTGGACGTGGTGGCCGGCTCCATGGCCTATCTGCCAGAGCGGGCCCAGCAAGTGGATTTCAGCCTGCAGTACCTGCAGGGCAATATCAAGGTCCTGGTCAAGGAAAACTCGGGTATCGCCGACCTGGCCGGCCTGGCGGGCAAGCGCGTGTGCGCCTCCAAGGGCTCCAGTTCGGCCGCCATCGCCGAGCGCGTCCTGAAGGAAAGCCGCGTGATGACGTTCCAGGACGTGGCCGCTTGCAACCTGGCGCTGCAAAGCGGCAAGGTCGAGGGCTTTACGGCCGGCGAGCTGATCCTCAAGCGGTTCGAGAACGACTCCAGGAAAACCGCGGAGCCTTACCGCTTGCTGGACGAGGCGACTTTTGTCGAACGGATCGGCCTGGTCGTGGACAAGGGCAACCCCGAATTGCTGGCCGCGCTTGACGGGGTGCTGCAGCGGATGGATGCCAGCGGCGAGCTAGACGCCATTTTCGATCGCTGGGTCGGCAAGGATTCGGTCTACCAGCTCACGCGCACCTTCAAGGTCGAGCCGGTGACCACGGGCCAGTAGCGGGCAGGGGGAGCGATGGAATTCGATTGGTCTTTCCTGGCCAGCGGCGATACCGCCGGGAAGCTGGTTTCTGGCCTGCTCACCACCTTGCGGCTGTTCGGCGCCGCCTGGCTGGGCGGCTTCCTGGCAGCGCTGGTGATCGTCGGGTTGCGGGCGATTCCATTCGCTCCGCTGGGCGCGTTCATGCGGGTGTTCGTTGAATACCATCGCAACGTGCCCACGGTGGTGCAGATCATGGTGTGGTACTTCGGCATGCCGCAGCTGCTGCCCGATGCCTGGCGCGCCTGGATCAACCAGGGCCAGTCGGAGTTCTTCTTCGCCGCGGTGGCGCTTTCCTTGAATGTCAGCGCCTACTTTTCCGAAGACATCCGTTCGGGCCTGCGGGCCATTCCCGTCACGCAGGTCGAGGCGGCCCGCTCCATCGGGCTGTCCGCGTTCTCGGCCATGCGCTACGTGACGCTGCCGCAGGCCTTGCGCATCGGCGTGCCGCCCTTGCTGAATCGTTCGTTGATCCTGTTCAAGGACACCAGCCTGGCGATGGTGATCGGCGTGGCGGAACTGACCTACCAGGTCAAGGCGATCGAGAACCTTACCTTCCGCTCCTTCGAAGTGTTCGCCATCGCCACCATGACGTACCTGCTGCTGTCCCTGACGATCATGGGCCTGGGGGCCTGGTTCGGCAGGCGTTTCCCGCCGGCTTTCAAGGGGTGAGCCATGCTTGAGATCATTCAGCAGTACGGCGCGATGTTCGTGGTCGGCTCCTGGCCCAACGGACCGCTGGGCGGTTTCGCCGCCACGCTGGTGCTGGCCGCGCTGGGCATTTTCCTGTCCTTTCCGCTGGCCCTGCTCATCGGCCTGGCGCGGGTCGGGGCATGGCGCCTGCCGCGCTACCTGGCCACCGCCTGGGTCTACGCCTTTCGCGGCATCCCGCTGGTGATGATCATCTTCTGGGCCTATTTCGTGCTGCCCCGCATGACCGGCTTGGTCGTGCCGGCCTTCGTGACGGCGTTATGCGCCATCGTGGTCTACGAATCGGCCTTCCTGGCCGAGATCGTGCGGGCCGGGCTGCAGGGCTTGCCGCGCGGGCAGACCGAGGCCGCCCGGTCGGCCGGCCTGAGCTATGCGCAGGCCATGCGCCACGTCATCCTGCCGCAAGCCTTGGCCAACATGCTGCCCTCGCTGGTCAACCAGTTCGTCTCGACCATCAAGGCCACATCGATCGTCTATGTCATCGGCGTGCAGGAAGTCACTTTCGCAGCCCAGCAGGTCAACAGCATCGAAATGGACAAGGCCTTGCAGACCTTCCTGGTGCTGGCCTGCTTCTATTTCGGCGGCTGCTATTTCATTTCGCTGCTGGCCCAGCGGCTGGAGGTCCGCCTGGGGAAAAAGCGCCTGGGGCTGGCATAAGCGCGCCGGCCCGCGAGGCGGCGCGACAGGACAATGCAAGAGGGAAAAAAATGATAGAACTGGACAAGGTGCAGAAGTGGTATGGCCAATATCACGCGCTGGACTGCGTGAGCGGCAGGGTCGCCAACGGCGAGGTGGTGGTGGTGTGCGGGCCTTCGGGTTCGGGCAAGTCGACCATGATACGGACCATCAACCGGCTCGAACCCATCCAGGGCGGGACGATCCGGATCGGCGGCAAGGACATCTACGCCCAATGCGAGGACGTCAACGCCTTGCGGGCGGGCATAGGTTTCGTCTTCCAGCAATTCAACCTGTTCCCGCACCTTTCCGTGCGCGAGAACATCATGCTCTCGCCCATGAAGGTCGCCGGCATGTCGCGGGCACAGGCCAGCGACATGGCCCAGGGGCTGCTGGCCAAGGTGGGCCTGGCCCACAAGATAGACGCCATGCCGGCCAACCTGTCAGGCGGGCAGCAGCAGCGCGTGGCCATCGCCCGGGCGCTGGCCCAGCGCCCGCCGGTGATCCTGTTCGACGAGCCGACCAGCGCGCTCGATCCCGAGATGGTGGGAGAGGTGCTGGCCGTGATGAAGCAGCTGGCGCAGGACGGCATGACCATGATGGTGGTCACGCACGAAATGGGTTTCGCGCGCGAGGTGGCCGACCGGATCTGGTTCATGGACGAGGGCCGCATCGTCGAGCAGTCCACGCCCGGCCAGTTTTTCAGCCAGCCGGAGCACCCGCGCGCGCGCAGGTTCCTGGCCGACATCCTGCGGCCCGGCGTGGCCGCCTGCGCGTGACGGGCAGCCGGCCGGCCCGCCGCGGCGGGCGGCCCGCTGCCGGCCAAAGCCCGCTACTGCACCGTGGCGCCCGAGCTCTTGACGATCTCGCCCCACTTGCGCACTTCGTCGGCCACGAAGGCGTCGAACTCGGGGCCGCTGGAGGTAAAGGGCACCGAGCCGCGTTCGGTTACGAAGGTGGTCATGGGCGCGCTGTTCATGATCTCTTGCGTGGCCTGGCTGAGCTGCTCGATGATCTCCCCGGGCGTGCCCTTGGGCGCCATCAGGCCCAGCCAGCCTACCGCCTCGAATTGCTCCACGCCGGGGATGCCGGTCTCGCGCACCGTCGGCACCTGCGGCATCAGCGGCGAGCGCTGGGCCGAGGTCACGGCCAGCGGCACGGCGCGGCCGCTCTGGATGTTGCCCAGCGCGGCGGTGACCGAATCGACCATCAGCGGCACCTGGTTGCCCAGGAAATCGGCCTGCGCCGGGCCGCTGCCCTTGTAGGGGATATGGGTGATGTCCGCGCCGGTCTGCTTCTTGAACATCTCGGCGGCCAGGTGCTGGGTGCCGCCGATGCCGGCGCTGGCGTAGTTCAGCTTGCCGGGTTCGGCGCGGGCGCGTTCGGCCACGTCCTGCAGCGAGGCGATGCCGGTGGCGGCGTTGGCCAGGAACACCAGCGGCACCTTGGCGATGGGCGAGATGCCGACCAGGTCTTCGCTGACGTCGAAGCTGACGTTGGGGTACAGGGTCTGGTTCACGGCGATGGCGCTGCCGGCCACCAGGATGGTGTAGCCGTCGGGCGCCGAGCGCACCACGAAATCCGAGCCGATGTTGCCGCCGGCGCCGGCCTTGTTCTCGACCACCACGGGCTGGCCCAGGCGCTTGCTCAGCTGCTCGGCGTAGGCCCGCCCGATCAGGTCGGTGGCTTGGCCTGGCGGGAAGGGCACCACCAGGCGGATGGGTTTGCTGGGATAGCCGGCGGCGTGCGCGGCGCCGGCTGCCACGACGAGCGCGGCCAGGGCGCTGGCGGCCTTGGCGAGGATGGACTGCATGGATTGTGTCTCCGTTGGGCCCGCAGGCGGGCAGGCAAAGCGAAAGAGCCGATGCGCGACGGACCTGCGTCGGGTGGGACGGGTCGGGGCATAGCCTGGGGCCCGGGGTAAGAGGGCCTGGCGGAAGGACTGGCCTGCGTTGGGCCTGGGTTCCGGCATCGGTGCGGCGCAGGGCCGCGGCAACCGGCATGTTAACAAACCGTCATGTGTGACCCGAAGCATCCGTTGGAAACAAAAGGATTCGGCTGCCCGCGCAGGCTTGAACTTCCCCCCGGCTGTGGCTTCAAAATAGCCACCTGCCGCCCTGCCGGGCGGCAGCGTTCCCCTGGCGCATTGCCGCCCGTTGGCCAGCCGTCGGGCGCCATGCCGGTCCTTTTGCAGGAAGCCTCATCCACATGCCCCTGAAAACCTGGCCCGACATGGCCGAAGCCTGCCTAGCCACTCCCATCGGCCTGCGCTTGCAGCGGTGGCGAGCCCGTCTCGTGGATCCGCTGGCGCGGCGCCTGGCCGGCCAAGGCTGGATAGGCGAATACTGGCGCTTTTACCAGGCCTGGCGCGCCGATCCCAAGGGCATCGGGGCGGTGCTGCCCTCCAGCCCCGCGCTGGCGGCGGCCATCACGCGCGACATCGGCGCGGCCACCGGGCCGGTGATCGAACTGGGCAGCGGCACCGGCGTGTTCACGCGCGCGCTGCGGGCGCGGGGCGTGCCGGAGGAAACCCTGGCCCTGGTCGAAATGGATGCCGGCTTCGCCCAGCGCCTGCGGCGCGACTTTCCCCATGCCCAGGTGTGCTGCCTGGACGCCGCGCGGCTGGCGGGCGATCCCTTGTTCTATGGCCGCGGTGCGGGCGCCGTGGTGTGTGGCCTGCCGCTGCTGAACATGCCGCTGCGCCAGCAGGTAGGCATCCTGCGCGGGGCGTTCTCGCAACTGCGCGCCGGCGGCGCGTTCTATCTTTTCACCTATGGGCCGCGCTGCCCGGTGCCGCGGCGCGTGCTCGACAGACTGGGCCTGCGCGCCACCAAGCGCCAGACCGTCATGCTCAACGTGCCGCCCGCCCACGTGTGGAAGCTGACCCGCCGGCGTACCGCGCGCAACGTGCTGTAACAGCGGCCTGCGGGCGCCGCCGCCCCGCGGGCCGGGCTTTTCTTCTACGATGGCCGCATCGCAACCCCCGGATCCTCATCATGCATCGTTCGTCCTGGCGTTCGCTGGCCGGCTCGGCCACCTTGTCCCTTGCCGTCCTGGCGCTGGCCGGCTGCGCGGCGCAGCCTCGCGCCGGCGCCCCGGCGGCCAGCCAGGAGGATCCGCTGGTGCAGACCGAATGGCGGCTGACCCAATGGACCCTGCCCGGCGGGGCGGCCCGCCTGTTGCCGCGCGGCCCGCAGGCCCGGCCCCTGACGCTGGCTTTCTCGCGCGAGGGCGGCGAGCCGCGCGCCAGCGGCTTTGCCGGCTGCAACCGCTACACGGCCGGCTATGTGTACGCGCATGGCCTGCTGATCGTGCAGGCGCCTGTCAGCACCCGCATGGCCTGCCTCTCACCCGAGCTCTCGCGCCTGGAAGGCGATTACCTGCAGGCGCTCACGCGCATCGCCTCGTCCACGCTCGACGCCCAGTCCGGACAGCGGTACCTGACCGTGACCACCACCGGCGGCGATACCTTGCGTTTCGAGCGTTGAGCCGGCCGGCGCGGCGCGCGGCGGGCCGGCAGCGGTAAACTGGCGGCCCTTTGGTCCCGCCGCAACCCTTGCCCTTCGCCGTGTCCGCCGTCGTCAACATCGCCGCCTACAAGTTCGTCACCCTGCAGGACGCCGCCGAGCTGCGTGCGCCCCTGCTCGAACGGGCCCAGGCGCTGGCGCTCAAGGGCACCGTGCTGCTGGCTCCGGAGGGGATCAATCTGTTCCTGGCCGGCGCGCGCGCGCAGATCGACGCCTATCTGGCGTACCTGCGGCAGGATCCGCGGCTGGCCGACCTGCAGGCCAAGTACAGCCTTTCTGACGAGGCGCCCTTCAAGCGCCTGCGGGTCAAGCTCAAGCGAGAGATCATCCGCATGGACCGTCCGGCCATCCGCCCGCAGGCCGGGCGCGCGCCCTCGGTGCCGGCGCAAACGCTGGCGCGCTGGCTGGCGCAGGGCTCGGACGACGCGGGCCGGCCGCTGGCCCTGCTCGATACGCGCAACGGCTTCGAAGTGGATGCCGGCACCTTCGAGGGCGCCATCGACTGGCGCCTGGAGCGCTTCACGCAATTTCCGGCGGCCTTCGAGGCGCATCGCGCCCAGCTGGAGGGCAAGACGGTGGTGAGCTTTTGCACCGGCGGCATCCGCTGCGAAAAAGCCGCCCTGTACATGCGGGCGGCCGGGCTCGAACAGGTCTACCAGCTCGAGGGCGGCATCCTGAAGTATTTCGAGGAAACCGGCGGTCCCGGCTATCGCGGCGGCTGCTTCGTGTTCGACGAGCGCCAGACGCTGGATCCGTCGCTGGCGCCCCGCCCGCTTTAGCGCACCCGCATGCCCGGCTGCGCGCCGGGGAAGGGTTCGAGCACGTAGATGCCCGCGTCGGTTTTTTCGTCGGCGTGGCTGGCGGCCAGCACCATGCCTTCGGAGACGCCGAACTTCATCTTGCGCGGCGCCAGGTTGGCGACCATGACGGTCAGCTTGCCCACCAGGTCCTGCGGCTGGTAGGCCGACTTGATGCCCGAGAACACGTTGCGGTGGCGGCCTTCGCCCACGTCCAGGGTCAGGCGCAGCAGCTTGGTGGAGCCTTCGACGTGCTGGCAGTCGACGATGCGCGCGATGCGCAGGTCCACGCGCGCGAAGTCGTCGATGCCGATGACCGGGGCGATGGGCTCGCCGCCCGGGGCGGGCGCGCTGGCCTGTTCCTGGGCCGGCGGCTCGAACAAGGCATCGAGCATGGCCG
This sequence comes from Orrella sp. JC864, assembly GCF_037026685.1. Lineage (NCBI taxonomy): Bacteria > Pseudomonadati > Pseudomonadota > Betaproteobacteria > Burkholderiales > Alcaligenaceae > Orrella > Orrella sp. JC864. The sequence continues at coordinate 16,245 of NZ_JBANET010000029.1, forward strand.
GCTCGACCCGTTGCATCAGGTGCTTGAAGGGCGCGACCTGCGTGGGCAGCTCGCCGGCGTCGCGCCACACGAAACCGCGGTCCATGCCGAACAGCTCGCGCGCCACGCGCTCGGCCAGCTGCGGCAGCACGGGCGCGAGCATTACCGACAGCGCCTTGAAGCCGGCCAGCGCGCGCGAGCAGATATCCTGCAGCTGGTCCTTCTGCGCCTGGCCGGCGTTGGCGATGCCCTTGGCCAGCACCCAGGGCTGCGCCGCGTCGAAGGCCTGGTTGACGCGGTCGGCCAGGCCCATGGCCTCGCGGATGGCGCGGCCGTACTCGCGCGCTTGCAGGTCGCGGCGCATCGCCTCGGCCGCCTGCGCCAGTTCCTGGCCCAGCGCGGCCGCATCGCCCGCGTAGGCCAGCTTGCCCTCGAAGTGGCGGGCGATGAAGTTGGCGGCCCGGCTGGCGATGTTCACGTACTTGCCCACCAGGTCGCTGTTCACGCGCGCGACGAAGTCATCGGGATTGAAGTCCAGGTCCTCGACGCGCGCATTGAGCTTGGCGGCGATGTAGTAGCGCAGCCATTCGGCGTTCATGCCCAGTTCGAGGTAGCGCAGCGGCGAGATGCCGGTGCCGCGGCTCTTGGACATCTTCTCGCCGCTGACGGTGATGAAGCCGTGCACGTTGAGCTGGTCGGGCGTCTTGCGGCCGGCGAACTTGAGCATGGCCGGCCAGAACAGGGCGTGGAAATAGATGATGTCCTTGCCGATGAAGTGCACCTGCTCGGTGGGGCCGGCCGGATCGAGCAGGGCGTCGAAGTCCAGGCCGGCCTTCTGGCAGTAGGCCTTGAGCGAGGCCAGGTAGCCCACCGGCGCATCCAGCCACACGTAGAAGTACTTGCCCGGCGCATCGGGGATCTCGATGCCGAAATAGGGCGCATCGCGCGAGATGTCCCAGTCGCCCAGCTTGGCCTGGCCGTCCTGCGCGCCCAGCCATTCGCGCGTCTTGGCCAGGACCTCGGCCTGCAGGCGCTTGTTGCCGGCGGCGTTGGCGCCGGTGGTCCAGTCCTGCAGGAAGGCCACGCAGCGCGGGTCCGAAAGCTTGAAGAAGAAGTGCTCGGAGGTCTTGAGCACCGGTTCGGCGCCGGTCAGCGCCGAATACGGCTTGATCAGCTCGGTGGGGGAGTAGACCGCCCCGCAGACTTCGCAGGAGTCGCCGTATTGGTCCTTGGCGTGGCACTTGGGGCATTCGCCCTTGATGTAGCGGTCGGCCAGGAACATGCCCTTGACCGGATCGTAGAACTGCTCGATGGGACGCGTCTCGATCAGGCCCTCGGCCTTCAGGGCGCGGTAGATGTCCTGCGAGAGCGCGACGTTCTCGGGCGAATCGGTCGAGTGCCAGTGGTCGAAGCGGATGTGAAAGCCGTCCAGGTACTGCGGGCGCTCGGCTGCGTAGCGCGCCACCAGCTCGCGCGGGGTGATGCCTTCTTTTTCGGCGCGCAGCATGATGGGCGCGCCGTGCGCATCGTCCGCCCCGACAAAATGCACCGTATGCCCCGCCATGCGCATGGACCGCACCCAGATGTCGGCCTGGATGTACTCCATGATGTGGCCGATGTGGAAGGAGCCGTTGGCGTAGGGAAGGGCGGTGGTGACGAACAGGGTGCGGGACATGGCGAAGGCGGATACCGGAAATCAGACCGAATCCGCCATTTTAGCCGGGCGCGGCCCCGGCCTTGCCGTCGCCGCGCTCAGGGCAGGTCGCGCGATTCGACGTCGGTGATCTCGGCCGGGCGGCGCGGGCGAAAGCCGCCGCCCTGGGCCTGCCCGGGGGCCGCCCCGAAGCCGCCGGCGTGGCCGCGCGCGCCCGCCGCGCCGAAGCTGGCTGCGCCAAAGCCTGCCGGCCCGGGGCGGGCGGCCTGGCGCTGCTGCCAGTAGGCGCGCACCCCGAAGGGGCGGCCGCGCAGGCGGGCGACCAGGTAGAGCACGCCCACGGCGATGGCGGTGGAGAACATGAAGATCAGGGCCATGCCCATGCCCAGCAGCGCCAGCACGAGCAGGGCGAAGGCACGGAACGTTTTGGTCAGGAATTCGGTCATGGTGAAGGTCTGGGCCTTGTCATAGAGGGGGCTTGCCGGGCCGTGCGCGCCACAGGGGACGCCGGGCCGCCGGCAAGCGCCGGATTTCGTGGGGCTCGCCGCGGCGCCGGGCCGGCGGGCGAGCCGCGTGCCGCCCATATGGCGGAGCGTGTCAGGGTAAGGCGGCCGGCGGGGGAAAAAGTTCCGTTGCGGCGCCCTGTCCGGCCCGCCAGGCTTTTGTAACGGCCTTGGCGGACAACCTATCCGGCCTTGGCGGACAGCCTATCCGCTATGCTTGAGGCTCGAACCGGATTTTTCAAGGGCTGCCCGCCTGCGGGCCGTCCCGACGGATACATAGTGACATGAGTTTGACGCTGGAACAAATCCGCGGCGCCTTGCGCCAGGTAAGCGATGCGGAGACGGGCGCCGTGCCCGAGGCCGCCCTGAAGGACAAGGACGTGCGCATCGAGGGCGGGCGGGTATCGGTGTCGCTCGAACTGGGCTATCCGCTGGGCGAGCGCCAGGCCCCGCTGGCCGAGCGCCTGCGCCAGGCCCTGCTGGCCGCGGGCGCGGCCGACGCGCAGGTGGACCTGCGCTGGAAGGTGCATGCGCACGCGGTGCAGCGCGGTCTCAAGCCCCTGCCCAACGTGCGCAATGTGATCGCCGTGGCCTCGGGCAAGGGCGGCGTGGGCAAGAGTACCACCGCGGTCAACCTGGCGCTGGCGCTGGCTGCCGACGGCGCGCGCACAGGCGTGCTCGATGCCGATATCTACGGCCCCAGCATCCCGACCCTGCTGGGCATCCAGGGCCGCCCCGAAAGCCAGGACGGCAAGACCATGTCGCCGCTGTCGGGCCATGGCGTGCAGGCCAATTCCATAGGCTTTCTGATCGACGCCGATTCGCCCGCCATCTGGCGCGGTCCCATGGTCACGCAGGCGCTGGAGCAGCTGCTGCGCCAGACCAACTGGGACGAGCTCGACTACCTGGTCGTGGACATGCCGCCAGGCACGGGCGATGTGGCGCTGACGCTGGCGCAAAAGGTGCCGGTGGCCGGCGCGGTCATCGTCACCACGCCGCAGGACGTCGCCCTGCTCGATGCCCGCAAGGGCTTGCGCATGTTCCAGAAGGTCGAGGTGCCGGTGCTGGGCGTGATCGAAAACATGGCCATGCACCAGTGCTCGCAGTGCGGGCACGTCGAGCACATCTTCGGCGAGGGCGGCGGCGCGCGCATGGCCGAGCAGTTCGGCGTGCCGGCGCTGGGCAGCCTGCCGCTGGCCTTGTCCATCCGTGTGCAAAGCGATGCGGGCGTGCCGATCTTCGCGGCCGAGCCGCAGGGCGCGGCCGCCCAGGCCTACCGCCGGATCGCGCGCCGGCTGGCGGCGCAGGTGGCGGCGCTGCCGCGCGACGTCAGCGCCAGGTTCCCCTCCGTCGTCGTGCAGCGCGGCTGATGTGGATGCGGGCCCGTCTGCTCTTTCTCGTACTGGGCTGGGCGGCGGCGGGCGCGGCCCAGGCCAACCGTCCTGAAATCACCATCGACCCGGGCGGGGTGCCGCCGGCCGCGCTGCGGGCAATCAATACCTCCGTGGACGCCATCGCGCGGCTGGCCGAGGACCAGGACGGCGGCGAAGCCGCGCGGCTGCGCCGCCGCGCCCACGAGGCCACCCTCTCGGCCCTGGCCACGCAGGGCTATTTCGTGCCCGAGGTGACGCTGACAGTGGGCGAGGACGTGGCGGGCGAGACCTGGGACATCGCCATCGTGCCCGGCGTGCGCGCCACGGTCGATACCGTCGCGCTGCATTTCGAGGGGCGCATCGCCGAGTCCGACCAGGCCGCGCGGGTGCAGGCCCTGCGCCGCAACTGGCAGTTGCCGGCCGGCCGGGTGTTCATCAACGAAGACTGGAGCCAGGCCAAGTCCTCGCTGCTCGAGGCCGTGGGCGAGCGCGACTTCTACCTGGCGCGCATCGCCGGCTCGCGCGCCAGGGTGGACGCCGAAACCGGCAAGGTCGCGCTGGAGGTCACGATAGACAGCGGGCCGCAGGTACACCTGGGCGAGCTGGCCACCGAGGGCCTGGAGCGCGTGCCCGAGCGGCTGATCCGCCGCTATGTCAACTACACCCCGGGACGGCGCTACGCGCGCGAGGACCTGGAGCGCTGGCAGCAGGACTTGCAAACCACCGCTTTTTTCCGCGGCGCCTTCGTCTCGCTGGTGCTGGGCGAGGGGCCGCCCGGCGAGGAAAACCCCGATGGCCGCGGTGATGCGCCCGGCGCGGCCGCGCATGCCGGCCAGGTGCCCAGCGCGCCGGCGCGCACCGGCGGCACGACCGACGCCTCGGCCGCCTCCCAGGCCACGCCGCCCTTGCCGCTGAGCGCGCGGCGCGAAGTGACGCTGCCGGTGCGCGTGCGGGTATCCGAGGCCCCGCCCAGGCGCCTGTCGGTGGGCGTGGGCGTGGACGACTCGGTCGGCCCGCGCGTGGAGCTCGTCTATCGCCAGAACGTGGTGCTGGGCCAGCCCGTGACCATGGAAACCGGCGTGGGCGTGGACCGCGAGCGCCAGCGCGCCTACCTGGATTTCCATCTGCCGCCCACCGAGAAGGGCGAGCGCGATAGCGTCGGCCTGCTGGCCGAGCATTCCGACATCCAGGGCCTGGACGTGACGCGCTTTGCCGTGGGCGCGACGCGTTCGCGGCTGCGGCTGGGCGCAGGCGAGAGCCGGGTCGAGTACGAGACCCGCTTCGGCGTGCTGGCCGCCCATGACCGGGTGCGCATCGACGGGGGGGACGTCTACGACCTGCCCACGCTGACCACCACGGCCGAATGGCTGCGCCGCGACGTGGACGACAAGTACAACCCGCGCCAAGGCAATCTGCTGGCCGTGGGCGGGGGCGTGGGCCTGACGCTGGACAAGCAGCAGCCCTTCACGCGCGCCACGCTGCGCGCCCAGCAATGGTGGCCGGTGGGCGAGCGCGACGTCTTCACGGTGCGCGGCGAGGTGGGCAAGCTGTGGTCCACCACCGATACCCTGGTGCCCGACGACTTCGGCTTTCGCACGGGCGGCGCGCGCACCGTCCGCGGCTACCGCTACCTGAGCATCGGCCGCCAGCTCGAGGACGCGGTGGTCGGGGCCGACGCGCTGGCCGTGGCCAGCGCCGAATACATGCACTATTTCGACGACACCTTCGGCATGGGCGTGTTCGTGGACGCGGGCGATGCCGCCGAGTCCTTCGGCCAGATGCGCATGTCGGTGGGCTACGGCGTGGGCGCGCGGGTGCGCACGCCGGCCGGCCCGCTGTTCCTGGACCTGGCCTACGGGCAGCGCGAGCGCTCCTTGCGGCTGCATTTTTCGCTGGGGATCGCGTTTTGAAGTTCCTGCGACGCCTGCTGCGCCATATCCTGGTCTGGTGGCTGCCGGCCCTGGTCATGCTGCTGCTGTGCCTGGGCGGCTTCCTGGCCTGGGCGGTGGGCAGCCAGGCCGGCACGCGCATGCTGCTCGAGACCGTGGCCGCGCAGCTGGGCGGCCATGCCCAGGACGTGCAAGGCACGCTGTGGCGCGGCGTGCGGGTGCGCTCGCTGGTGGTGGCGCCGCCGGGCACGCGCGTGGAGCTGGATAACCTGAACCTGGCGGCCGACTGGCCGCAGCTGGGCGAGCGCCTGCTGCGCGTGCAGGACCTGTCGGCCGACCGCATCCGCGTCGAAACCGCCAGCGCGCCGCCGTCCGAGGAGCAAGACGGCGGCCCGTTTTCTTTCCCGGTGCTGCCCGTGCAGGTGGCCATCGACCGCCTGGCCGTGGGCCGCTTCGAGCTCGTCCAGGACGGCCAGCCGCTGCCGGTCGAGATCGAAGACCTGCAAGCCACGCTGGCGCTGGCCCAGACCGCGCAGCTGCGCCTGGCCAGCCTGCGCGTGGGCCATCCGATGGCGCGCACCCAGCTGCAGGGCGAGCTGCGCCTGGACGAGCTGGCCGAACCCTGGCCCATGGACGTGCAGCTGCTGGCGTCGGTGCACAGTCCCGATCCGCAGTCGCCCCTGTGCCTGGACGCCTTGCGGCCGGCGGCCGGCAAGGCCGGCACGCATGGCACGCATGGCGCGGCCCAGCCGCAGGGCTGCACCGTGCTGGTGGACGCGCAGGCCAGCGGCTCGCTGGAACGCGTGGTGCTGGACGTCAAGGGCGAGGGCGCGGGCGTGGATCTGCGGGCGCACGCCGCGCTGGCCCCGCAAGGCGTCTTTCCGCTGGAGCGGGCCGACCTGGCGCTGCGCCTGGCCGATGGCTCCTCGCTGGCGGCCGAAGTGCTCTGGGAGCGACTGGCGCAGGCCGGCCAGCCCGCGCCGGCGCAGTTGCCGGCGGCCCCGCCTGCCGGCGCCGGGCCGGCCCAGCCGGAGCCGGTGCGCGACCGGCTGCGCGGCAGCCTCAAGGCCGAGCGGCTGGACCTGGGCGGGCTGCTGGCCGGGGCCATCCCGCCGGCCGTGCTCAGCGCCACGCTCGGCTTTGACTTCGAGCTGATCGACCAGAGCCTGCCTACGCAGGGCGAGATCGACCTGGCGGTGGGCCAGGGCAGCCGCTGGAACGGTCAAGCCCTGCAGGGCACGCTCAAGGCCCGCATGCAGGCGCCGGCTTCGGCCGTGCCGGGCCAGGCCATCGACTGGATGGGCCTGCGCCTGCCGGTATTGCAGACCGACTTGCGCCTGGGGCCCAACCGCCTGCGCACCGACGGCGGCTGGGGCGAGCCCGGTTCGACGCTGGCGCTGGACGTGCTGGCGCCGCGGCTGGCGGCCTTCTGGCCGGACCTGCCGGGCGGGGCCACCCTGAAGGGGCAGGTAGGCGGCACGCCGGCGGCCCACCGCGCCAAGCTCGACGCCGTGTATACGCCGGCCAAGCCGCGCGAAGGCATCGTGGGCGAGGCGCCCGCGCGTGCCAGCCTGGCGCTTGAAGGCGGCTGGGGCCCGGGCGCCGCCAACGCCTTCCAGGCCGGGCTGACGGGCTGGCGCGGCACGCTGGCGGCGCTGCAGGCCGCGCATGCCGGTTTCGGGCTGGACTTGCGCCGTCCGCTGGCCGTGGCCTTTCTGCCCGGCGCCCAGGCGCCCCAGTGGCAGTGGCAATTGGGCGCCACCACGCTGGCGGCGGGCCTGCCGGGCCAGCGTTCCATCACGCTGGAGCATGGCGGCTCGCGCGGCGGCGCGGGCCGCTGGCAGAGCGCGGGCCGCGCCGAGAACGTGGTCGTCTCGCCCGAGCTGATCGAGGACGTGCAGCGCGCGCTGGGGCAGGAGCCGCCCCGGCAAAGCCAGCGCGGCGGCGTGCGGATGGCGCAGGAGCGCAACATCGATCGCAGCATGGCGCTGGACGCCCGCTGGGACCTGCAGTTCGCCGGCGCCCTGGCGGGCACCGCGCGCATCGAACGGCGCGGCGGCGACCTGATGATCCCCGGCCAGCCGCCGGTGCCGGTCGGGCTGCGCGAGCTGGCCGTGGACCTGCGCGCCACGCCCACCTCCGGCGGCGCCAGCCGCCTGGATGCGGTGCTGAGCGTGCTGACCGAAAGGATGGGCAATATCAACGGCAAGGTCTCGGCAATGCTGGCGACCCGCGGCGGCGTGCCGGGCCTGGACGAGCGCCAGCCGCTGCGCGCCAGCCTGGATGCGGACATCGCCGACCTGGCCTGGGTCAGCCTGTTCACCGGCGATAGCCTGGACATCGGCGGCACCCTGCGCGCCAATGTCCAGGCCGAGGGCCGGCTGGACGGCCAGTGGCAGGCCCAGGGCACGCTCAAGGGCGAGTACCTGCGCGTGGTGCGCGTGGACGACGGCGTGCGCCTGATCGACGGCACGCTGTCGGCCCGGCTGGAGAACGAGCGCTTTATCCTGGAATCGCTGCGTTTTCCCGCCTCGCTGCGCGTCACGCCGCCCGAATGGCGCACGCGCGAGTGGATCACCCAGAATCCCGATGCCCAGAACGGCGAGCTGCGCGCCAGCGGCCAATGGAACCTGCTGGAGTCGGCCGGTGCGGTGGACGTGGTGCTGCACCGCTTCCCGGTGCTGCAGCGGGTGGACCGCTACGCCATGATGAGCGGCGCCATCGCCATCAAGGCGGCCCTGCCCAGCCTGTCCATCACCGGCAAGCTGACGGCCGATGCGGGCTGGGCCAGCATCGACATGCTGGCCAGCGTGCCCACCGTGGACGACGACGTCATCGTGGTCCACGAGGGCCAGGAGATCGAAACCTCCTCGGCGCTGGACACTTCGATGGTGCTGGACATCGACCTGGGGCCGCGCTTCTACCTGACCGGCATGGGCCTGGATTCGGGCCTGGTCGGGGCGCTGCAGATCCGGCTGCGGCAGGGTCGGCTTACCGGGGAGGGCGCCTTGCGTACCCGCGGCGGGCGTTTCGAGGCCTATGGCCAGCGCCTGCACCTGCGCCGCGGCACCATCACTTTCCAGGACACCTTGGAGAACCCGCTGCTGGATATCGAGGCGCTGCGCCTGGGCGAGCAGGTCGAGGCCGGCGTGCGGGTGGCCGGCACGGCGCGCCGCCCGCGCATCGATCTGGTCTCCTATCCGGACGTGAGCGAAACCGAGAAGCTCTCGTGGCTCATCCTGGGGCGCGGCCCGGACCAGGACGGCAACGACGCCGCCTTGCTGCTGTCGGTGGGCGCGGCCCTGCTGGGCGGCGATGGCGAGCCCTTCTACCGCAAGTTCGGCCTGGACGACGTGGGCATCCGCTCGGGCGCCATGGGCAGCTCGGGCAGCCTGCTGCCCGACACCACGGTGGTGGGCAGGGTCAACCGCAACAGCAGCCAGCAGCTGGAGAACCAGTTCCTGATCGCCAGCAAGCGTTTCTCCAGCGGCATCACGCTCAGCGTCGAGCAGGCCATGTCCGGCGCCGACACGGTGGCGCGCGCCAGCTATGCGCTCTCGCGCAGGCTGTCGCTGGATCTGAAGGGCGGGGCGGTCAACGGCCTGGAGCTGGTCTACCGGACCTTCTTCCTGGACTAGGGCCTTGCGCCGATCGCTACAATAGCGCCTCTCTAGGAAACCCAGAAAATGACCATCAAAAGCGACCGCTGGATCCGCCGGGCCGCCGAGGCCGGCATGATCGAACCGTTCGAGCCCGGCCAGGTCCGGTCCCGGGACGGGGAAAAAATCGTCAGCTACGGCACCAGCAGCTACGGCTACGACGTGCGCTGCGCCGACGAATTCAAGATCTTCACCAACATCAATTCGACCATCGTCGATCCCAAGAACTTCGACGAGAAATCCTTCGTCGATTTCAAGGGCGAGGTGTGCATCATCCCGCCCAACTCCTTCGCGCTGGCGCGCACGGTCGAGTATTTCCGCATCCCGCGCAGCGTGCTGACCATCTGCCTGGGCAAGAGCACCTATGCGCGCTGCGGCATCATCGTCAACGTGACGCCGCTCGAGCCCGAATGGGAAGGCCACGTGACGCTGGAGTTCTCCAACACCACGCCGCTGCCGGCCAAGATCTACGCCGGCGAGGGCTGCGCCCAGATGCTGTTCCTGGAAAGCGACGAGATCTGCGAAACCTCTTACCGCGACCGCGGCGGCAAGTACCAGGGCCAGCAGGGCGTGACCTTGCCGCGGGCTTGATTCCGGTCCCGGGCCGCCGCCGGCGCGGCGTCTGCCCGGGGCCTGTTCAGACGTTTTCCCGCACGCCCGGCGAGCGCATCTCGGCCTGCACCTGGTCGAAAACGCCGGTGACCGAGCCGGGCGGTTCCCGGTCGGCGAGGCTGACCAGGACGATGGCCAGCGCGCCCAGGATGAAGCCCGGAATGATCTCGTACAGGCCGAACCAGGCGTAGTGGTTCCAGACCAGGACCACCACGGCGCCCACGATCATGCCGGCCAGGGCGCCATTGCGGGTCATGCGGCGCCAGACCAGCGAGAGGATGACCACCGGCCCGAACGCCGCGCCGAAGCCGGCCCAGGCGTAGCTGACCATCGACAGCACGCGGCTGTCGGGATTCCAGGCCAGCCAGATCGCCACCAGCGCCACCGCCAGCACCATGGCCCGGCCGAACCAGACCAGCTCGCGCTGGGGCGCGTCGCGGCGCACGAAGGTCTTGTAGATGTCCTGGGTCAACGAGCTGGAGCACACCAGCAGCTGGGCCGACAGCGTGCTCATCACCGCCGCCAGGATGGCGGCCAGCAGCATGCCGGCGATCCACGGGTTGAACAGGATCAGGCCCAGTTCCACGAAGACGCGCTCGGCGTTGGCGTTGACGCCGGCGGCCTGGCCCGGGTTGGCGGCGAAATAGGCGATGCCGAAGAAGCCCACCGCCACGGCGCCGGCCAGGCACAGGATCATCCAGGTCATGCTGATGCGCCGGGCGTTGGGGATGGTGCGCAGCGACTCGGCCGCCATGAAGCGCACCAGGATGTGCGGCTGGCCGAAATAGCCCAGGCCCCAGCCCAGCAGCGAGATCACGCCGATGGTGCTCATGCCGCGGAACATGTCCAGGTGCTGGGGCGATACCGAGGCCACCGCCTGGGTGCTGTCGCCCAAGCCGCCCAGCGAGTGGATCACCATCAGCGGGGCCAGCACCAGCGCCGTGAACATCAACGAGGCCTGGATGGTGTCGGTCCAGCTCACGGCCAGGAAGCCGCCGATGAAGACGTAGGCGATGGTGCAGAAGGCGCCCAGCCAGACGGCCGAGGGGTAGCTCATGCCGAACATGCTTTCGAACAGGCGCGCGCCGGCCACCACGCCCGAGGCGCAATACAGCGTGAAGAACACCAGGATGACCAGCGCCGAGACGATGCGCAGCAGGTTGCTGCGGTCCTCGAAGCGGTTGGAGAAGAAGTCGGGCAGGGTCAGGGCGTTGCCGGCATGCTCGGTGTGCACGCGCAGCCGGGCGGCGATGAAGCGCCAGTTCAGGTAGGCGCCGATGGTCAGGCCGATGGCGATCCACGAAGCGGAGATGCCCTCGGTGTAGACCGCCCCGGGCAGGCCCATGAGCAGCCAGCCGCTCATGTCCGAAGCCCCGGCGGCCAGCGCCACGACGAAGGCGCCGAGCTTGCGCCCGCCCAGTATGTAGTCGGAAAGGTCGTGGGTGGCGCGGTATCCCAGCCAGCCGATGAGCAGCATGGCAAGGATGTAGACCACGAACATGATGGTGACCGGAGCGCTGGTGATCTGCATGGAATCCTCCTCCCGAAAGCGCCTGGGGCGCTGCCCCACAGTAGAAGACGGCCGGCCGGCGCCGTCAACCGTGTCCCGGTTTCGCCCTAGAATCCGGGTTGGGCGGCATTTATGACGCCAGCACCGCCCCGCCGGGCGTTACACTCGCCTCCATTTTCTTTCCGCCGCCTGGAGCGTCGCGCATGAAATTCCGCTTCCCCATAGTGATCATCGATGAAGACTACCGCTCGGAGAACACCTCTGGCCTGGGCATCCGGGCGCTGGCGGCGGCCATCGAGGCCGAGGGCGTCGAAGTGCTGGGCGTGACCAGCTATGGCGACCTGAGCTCCTTCGCGCAGCAGCAAAGCCGCGCCAGCGCCTTCATCCTGTCCATCGACGACGAGGAGTTCGACGTCGATTCGCCCGAGGACGTGGCCAACGCCATCAAGAACCTGCGGGCCTTCATCGGCGAGCTGCGTTTTCGCAACACCGACATCCCGATCTACCTGTACGGCGAGACGCGCACGTCCGAGCACATCCCCAACGACATCCTGCGCGAGCTGCACGGCTTCATCCACATGTTCGAGGACACGCCGGAGTTCGTGGCGCGCCACATCATCCGCGAGGCCAAGAGCTACCTGGACGGGCTGGCGCCGCCCTTTTTCCGCGAGCTGGTCAAGTACGCCCAGGACGGCTCGTATTCCTGGCACTGCCCCGGGCACTCGGGCGGGGTGGCCTTCCTGAAGAGCCCGGTGGGGCAGATGTTCCACCAGTTCTTCGGCGAGAACATGCTGCGCGCCGACGTGTGCAACGCCGTGGACGAGCTGGGGCAGCTGCTGGACCACACCGGCCCGGTGGCCGAGTCGGAATTGAACGCGGCGCGCATCTTCAATGCCGACCACTGCTTTTTCGTGACCAACGGCACTTCCACGTCCAACAAGGTGGTCTGGCACGCCAACGTGGCGGCCGACGACGTGGTGGTGGTGGACCGCAACTGCCACAAGTCCATCCTGCACGCCATCACCATGACCGGCGCCATCCCGGTGTTCCTGCGGCCCACCCGCAACCACCTGGGCATCATCGGCCCCATCCCGCTGGAAGAGTTCGATCCCGAAAGCATCCGCCGCAAGATCGAGGCCAATCCCTTTGCCCGCAACGCCAAGAACAAGCGGCCGCGCATCCTGACGCTGACGCAAAGCACCTACGACGGCGTGATCTACAACGTCGAGATGATCAAGGACAAGCTGGGCACCGAGATCGACACCCTGCACTTCGACGAGGCCTGGCTGCCGCACGCGGCCTTTCACGAGTTCTACCAGAACATGCACGCCATCGGCGCCGGCCGCCCGCGCAGCGCCGAGGCCATGGTGTTCGCCACCCATTCGACCCACAAGCTGCTGGCCGGCATCTCGCAGGCCTCGCAGATCATCGTGCAAGAGTCCGAGACCCGCAAGCTGGACCGCAACGTCTTCAACGAAGCGTACCTGATGCACACCTCGACCTCGCCGCAGTACGCCATCATCGCGTCCTGCGACGTGGCCGCGGCCATGATGGAGCCGCCCGGCGGCACCGCGCTGGTCGAGGAAAGCATCCGCGAGGCCCTGGATTTCCGCCGCGCCATGCGCAAGGTCGAATCCGAGTACGGCCGCAACGACTGGTGGTTCAAGGTGTGGGGGCCGAACCGCCTGGTGCCCGACGGCATTGGCGAGCAGGAGGACTGGCGCCTGAAGGCCAACGACCACTGGCACGGTTTCGGCGAGCTGGCCGACGGCTTCAACATGCTGGACCCGATCAAGGCCACCATCATCACCCCGGGCCTGGATATTTCCGGCAGCTTCGGCGAGACGGGCATCCCGGCCGCGCTGGTGTCGCGCTACCTGGCCGAGCACGGCGTGGTGGTCGAGAAGACCGGCCTGTATTCCTTCTTCATCCTGTTCACCATCGGCATCACCAAGGGCCGCTGGAACACGCTGCTGACCGCGCTGCAGCAGTTCAAGGACGACTACGACCGCAACCAGCCCATGTGGCGCATCCTGCCCGAGTTCTGCCGCGACAACCGCCGCTACGAACGCCTGGGCCTGCGCGACCTGTGCCAGCAGATCCACGAGGCCTACCGCGAGTACGACGTGGCGCGCCTGACCACCGAGATGTATCTTTCGGACATGGTGCCGGCGCTCAAGCCCTCGGACGCCTTCGCGCGCATGGCCCACCGCGAGGTCGAGCGCGTCGAGGTGGACAACCTGGAAGGCCGCGTCACGGGCGTGCTGCTCACGCCCTATCCGCCCGGCATCCCGCTGCTGATCCCCGGCGAGCGCTTTAACAGCACCATCGTGCAGTACCTGCGCTTTGCGCGCACCTTCAATGCGCGCTTCCCGGGCTTCGAGACCTATATCCACGGCCTGGCCGGCGAGGAACTGCCCAACGGCGAGATGCGCTACTACGTCGATTGCCTGCGGGAAGATTGAGGCCGGTGGGCGGTTTCGACGTCGCGGTCATCGGGGCCGGCGCGGCCGGCATGATGTGCGCGGCCGTGGCCGGCCAGCGCGGGCGCAAGGTGGTGCTGCTGGACCACGCCGCCCGGCTGGCCGAGAAGATCCGCATCTCGGGCGGCGGGCGCTGCAATTTCACCAACCGCAGCGTGGGCCCGGCCAACTTCATTTCCGAAAACCCCGACTTCTGCCGCTCGGCGCTGGCCGGCTATACACCGCAGGATTTCATCGCGCTGGTCGGCCGCCACGGCATCGCCTGGCACGAGAAGCACCGCGGCCAGCTTTTTTGCGACGACAGCAGCGAACAGATCATCGAGATGCTGCGGCGCGAATGCCAGCAGGGGCAGGTGGCCTGGCGCATGCCCTGCGCGGTGCGCGGCATCGTGCGCCAGGCCGATGCCTACCTGCTGGACACCGACCAGGGCCCGGTGCGCGCGGCGCGGCTGGTGATCGCCACCGGCGGCATGGCCATCCCGCAGCTGGGCGCCACCGACTTCGGGCTGAAGGTGGCGCGCCAGTTCGGCCTGAAGGTGGTCGAGCCCAGGCCGGCGCTGGTGCCGTTGACCTTCGATGCGGCGGCCTGGCAGCCCTTTGCCGCCCTGGCCGGCGTGGCGCTGCAGGCGCGGGTGCGCACGGGGGCGGGCAAGCGCGGCGCCGAGTTCCTGGAGGACCTGCTGTTCACCCACCGGGGCCTGTCCGGCCCGGCCATCCTGCAGATCTCCAGCTACTGGCAGCCGGGCGAGCCCATCGGCATCGACCTGGCGCCCGAGCTGTCGCTCGAGCGCGAACTGCTGGCCGCCAAGCCGGGCGCACGCCAGCAGGTGGCCAGCGCGCTGGCGGCGCTGTGGCCGCGCCGGCTGGCCGATGCCTGGCTGCTTGCCATGCAGGAGCGGCTGCCGGCCGGCTTCGGCGCCCTGCGGCTGGCCGACGCCCCGGACCGCGCGCTGCGCCTGCTGGCCCAGGGCATCCACCAGTGGGCGCTGGTGCCCAGCGGCACGGCCGGCTACAAGAAGGCCGAGGTCATGCGCGGGGGCGTCGATACGCGCGCGCTGGACCAGAAGACCATGCAGGCGCGGGCCGTGCCGGGCCTGCATTTCATCGGCGAGACGGTCGATGTGACGGGCTGGCTGGGGGGCTACAACTTCCAATGGGCCTGGGCGTCGGGCGTGGCCTGCGGCAAGGCGGTCTAGGGCCGTTTCCGGATGCCGCGCGGGCACGGGGGGCTAGAATGCCCTGCCCATAACGACAAAACGGAGACGATTCCATGACCGCTCGCCCTTTCCATGCCGTGTTCGCCGCCGCGCTGTGCGCCGCCTCGCTGCTGGCCGCCCCGGCGGCCCAGGCCAGCCAGGACTGGCCCCGCCAGCCCATCCAGTTCATCGTGCCGTTCCCGCCCGGCGGGCCGACCGACCTGATGGCCCGGCTGATCGCCGAGCCCCTGGGCAAGAAGCTGGGCACCACCGTGGTCGTGGAAAACCGGGCCGGCGCCAGCGGCAACATCGGCTCGGCCCAGGTGGCGCGGGCCAAGCCCGACGGCTATACGCTGCTGCTGGCCGCCAGCGGCAACATGTCGGTGAACCAGGTGCTGTTCAGCAACCTGCCCTACGACCCCATCAAGGACTTCGCGCCCATCATCCAGATCTCGCGCTTTCCGCTGGTGCTGGAGGTCAAGGCCGATACGCCCGTGGACAGCGTGCAGGCGTATATCGAGCACGCCCGCGCCCATCCCGGCAAGGTCACCTTCGGCTCGGCGGGCAACGGCTCGCCGCAGCACCTGGGCGGCGAACTGTTCAAATCCGTGACCGGCGCGCCGATCGACCACGTGCCCTACAAGGGCGCCGGCCCGGCCCTGAACGATCTGATCGGCGGGCACATCTTCAGCATGTTCGACATCCTGGGCAGCTCGATGCAGCATATCCAGAACGGCTCGCTCAAGCCGCTGGCCGTCACCACGGCGCGCCGCTCGGCCCAGTTGCCCGACGTGCCCACCATGCAGGAAGCCGGCATCGCCGATTTCGACTACTACGCCTGGCACGGCATCGTGACCACGGCCGGCACGCCCGAGTCCATCGTGCAGCGCTACAACGCCGCGCTCAACGAGATCTTCCAGGACCCGGAGTTCGCCCGGCGCTGGCAGGCCATCGGCAGCGACGTGGTGGGCGGCCCGCCCGGGCAGTTCGCCGACCTGGTCGCCAGCGAGGCCGAGCGCCTGGGCGGCCTGGTGCGCTCGCTGGGCGTCAAGCTGGACTGAGCGGCCCGCCCGCCCCGTCCCGGCGGGTGCAAGCCAGGCGTGATTCACGTCCGGTTACGCTTGCCTGGGCCGCATGTGGGGGCATAGTCGCTGTCTGTCCCCAGAACTGATAAGCTGGCAGGTGACAGTCCGGGCACGCATGCGGCGGGAGCGCCCGCCGCCCAGCCGGGCGGCCTTGCGCCGCCGCGCTACCCCGACGATTGCGCTGTCCTGAAACCTGCCGCGTCCCGCCCGGGCGCGGCGGTTCGGTTTCACATCCCAAAGACAGGAGTCAACGATGGCCTACACCCTTCCCAAGCTGGCATACGCCTACGACGCGCTCGAGCCCCATATCGACGCGCAGACGATGGAGATCCACTACAGCAAGCACCACCAGACCTACATCAACAACCTGAACGCGGCTCTGGAAGGCAAGAACGTGCCCGAGCAACCGGTCGAGCAGCTGATCGGCGACCTGAACAAGCTGCCCGAGGACATCCGCGGCGCCGTGCGCAACAACGGCGGTGGCCACGCCAACCACAGCCTGTTCTGGACGGTGATGTCGCCCTCGGGCGGCGGCGCGCCCTCGGGCAAGCTGGCCGCGGCCATCGACGCCGAACTGGGCGGTTTCGAAGCCTTCAAGGAAGCCTTCACCAAGGCCGCGCTGACCCGCTTCGGCAGCGGCTGGGCCTGGCTGACCGTGGATTCGGCCGGCAAGCTCAAGGTCGAGTCCACCGGCAACCAGGACAGCCCCCTGATGGAAGGCCGCACCCCCATCCTGGGCCTGGACGTCTGGGAGCACGCCTACTACCTCAAGTACCAGAACCGCCGCCCCGAGTACATCGGCGCGTTCTACAACGTGGTGGACTGGGCCGAAGTGGCGCGCCGCTACGAAGAGGCCCTGGCCAAGTAAGTCCGCCGGGGAACGCAGCATGAACACCGACGATTCCGCACACCTGAGGTGGACCTTGCGCAGGGTAGGAATCGTCCTGCTGCTGGCGCTGGGATTGCTGGCCCTGACCAGCGAATCCTGGCGCTTTTTCAGCCAAAGCCCCGATTACGTGCTGGACGCGTTGCTGGCCGGCCTGGTCGCGGCCGCCGCGACGGCGGTGGGCACCTTGCCCGTGCTGGTGGCCCAGCAGCCTTCGCAGCGCGTGCAGGACACCATGTTCGGCTTCGGCGCGGGGGTGATGCTGGCCGCCAGCGCCTTCTCGCTGGTGGTGCCGGGCATCGACGCGGCCGGCAAGCTGGGCCACGGCCCCTGGGCCGCCGGCCTGATCGTGGGCGCCGGCTTGCTGCTGGGCGCGGGCGTGCTGCTCTGGATGGACCGCACGCTGCCGCACGAACATTTCATCAAGGGCAAGGAAGGCCAGCAGGCCAGCACGCTGCGGCGCACCTGGCTGTTCGTCTTTGCCATCGCCCTGCACAACGTGCCCGAAGGGCTGGCCATCGGCGTGGCCTTCGCCGGCAACGAGGCCAGCCGCGCCGCCGCGCTGTCGGCCGGTATCGCCATCCAGGACGTGCCCGAGGGCCTGGTCGTGGCCCTGGCCCTGCTGGCCGCCGGCTACCGCCGCTCGATGGCGGTGGGCCTGGGTATCGCCAGCGGCCTGGTCGAGCCCCTGGCCGCCGTGGTGGGGGCGGTGGTGGTGGGCCATTCGGCCGCCTTGCTCCCCTGGGGCCTGGGCTTTGCCGCCGGCGCCATGCTGTTCGTGGTCAGCCACGAGATCATTCCCGAGTCGCACCGCAAGGGGCACGAGGTGTATGCCACCGGGGGGCTGATGATCGGGTTCGTGTTGATGATGCTGCTGGATACGGCGTTGGGGTGAGCGGCGCGGGGGCGGGGCAGGTCGCTGGGACACGTTTGCTAAGACACGTCCCGTAAGACACGTCCCGTAAGACACGTCTCGTAAGACACGTCTCGTAAGACACGTCCGCCGAGGCCGGTCGGGGCGTCGGGCGATGCCGTCGCCGTGCGGCG